>JAAZKQ010000820.1 GCA_012799755.1 Lentisphaerota bacterium
CCAGGGTTGCGCCTATGGCGCAACCCTGGGTGCATCCCCCCGAAATTGCACGCTGAAGGCGTGCCACATAGCAGACACGAAAGGTGGGTTCCATTGCCCCTTTGGCCACTGTCAGCTTTGCCGACTGCGGCCAAAGGGGCCGAGGAACACGAACAGAAACGGCCCTCTATCCAGGGCGGCGCACACTTTCAGCGTGCTTGCCCTACGCTTGGCTTAAAGAGGCTCATTGGGGCTGCAGACCGGCGCAGCGGCGCAGGAATAGTCGGATAGCTGCGAAGGCGGCGGCCCAAGCGAAGCGAAAGATATTTCCCCCCCTCCCCCTCGTAAAACCCGCTTATGCTTTGCGCGCGATCCCTCAATGATCCAAGCCGTAGCTGGCGCGGATGCCTTCCGCGCGCAGCTTGGCTTCAGCTGATGCCGGCAGGCCGACGCGGGCAAGCCCCTCGTAGAGCCTGGCGGCTTGGCGCATGTCGTCAACATTGCCGCGCATTTCAAGGATTCTGGCGGCGTCATAGACGCTCCGCACAAAGTACACCCAGTTGCGCTGACGACCGTTGGCCTGGTCAGCGGTAAATGCGAAGTACAGGCGCAGATAAATCTCCAGCGCTTCCTCGCTTTTCTGTTGCCGCTCCAAGCACTTTGCCAGCCGGTAGCTGGCCATTTCCCGCATGGCCACAGCGGCTCCCGGCACGGCCAGGATGGCCTGAAAGCACTGATTGGCCTCGTCAAGCATGCTGGGATTTTCACTGGCCAAAGCCAGGCACATCTCACCTTGCCGGCCGAGGGCCTGCAAGCCCAAGTCGCCATCCTCACCCCAGTTTCGCGCCCGCGCAAAGCACGCGCGCGCCTCCGCGTAGCGCTCCTGCTCGCTGAGGATGTCCCCCTTGAGCAATTCGGCTTTCGCCAAGGCTTGGCGCAAGTCCGCCGCCGGAGGCGCGGCTTCGTCGGTTTTCTTGAATCGCTCCAGCAGTTGATCCAGCAGCGCCAGCGCGCTGTCATACTGCTGAAGATGATACGCGCAGTAGGCAGCTTCGTAGAGCGCCAGGGGCACCAGCGGCGAGCTGTCATGATTGTTAACCAGACGCAAATAAAACTCCTTGGCCAGCTCACCATCCTGTTGATTGGCATGGTAGTCGCCAACCAATATGTACAACTCGGCAGCCTGCGGCAGGAGCGGAAAACTCTAGAAGAAGCTCGCCGCGTCCCGCAGAGCTTCTTCGTTGTGCTTTTGGTGGAAATGCGTCAGCACTCGGTGATAGAGCGCCAAGGCAACGCTGTCCGTCCCGGGATAGCCGTTGATGACAGCCGTCAGGTACGCCACGGCCTGATCGTAGGCGCCGGCAGCCCGGGCGGCCTGGAAAGCCTCCAAATAGGCAGCGACGGCCTTGGTTTCATTTTTGCTCGTTCGGGCAAAGTCCGCCAAGGTAGCGGCCGCCAGCAAGGCGTCTTGGGGCGTACGCGCTCCCATGCGCATGGCTATGCCACGCTGCAACTGCGCGGTCTCAAGTTGTTCATGGTTAGGATAATCAAAGGTGAACTGCTCGTAAGCCTTTGCTGCTTCGACATAACGGGCAAGGCCGAAGAGCACCGATGCCTGTCGCAAGCGCGCTTCCGGCCCCAAGGCGCTTTTGCCGTAACGTTCGGCGACCTTCCGATACAGTCCTTCCGCCTGCTCAAAACGCTTGGCGTCATTGGCGGTGACGGCTGCCCAGAAAAGTGACTGCGATTGTTCTTCCTCATTGCCGCCGAATTGCTCGCCCGCCAAATACGCATCAATAGCCAAGTCGAGCTGTCCGGCCAAAACCAGGCTGCGCGCGCGGCCAATCCATGCCTGATAACGCATTTCCGGCGTCGCCTTGGCGTTGTTCGCCAGTTCGGCAAAGAGCTCCGCCGCAGTCAGATAATTTCCCATCTCGTGCTGAAGCTGCGCCAGGCGCATGGTCACGGTGGGCAATTCCGGGCAATTCGGGTAGCTCTTGCGGATGCCTTCGAGGGTGTCGCGGGCAAGAGTCACGCGCTGCAATGCCAGTTGCACATCGGCCAACTGCAAGAGCGCCTGTACCTTCTGCTCAGTCGTTGTCGCCACCTGCAAGACCAGGGGGAAGATCTTCAAAGCTTCTTCGTGGTTGCCGACCGACTTTTCCGCCACTGCCAGCTGGTTCAGCGTCAGCCACCAGTCGTTGTCGGCTGTCGTCGGGCAACGCGATTGTATGGCCTGAAACACCTCTCGCGCACCTGGCAGATCACCATGCTTCACCATGGCGACGATACGCAGCAAATCCAAGGCGAGGTCGCGGGCCGGATCATCCAAACGACCGATATTGCCCAGCAAGGCCACTGCGGGGCCATAGCGGCCGGTCAACAAATAGGCGTTCACCAGCCGCTTCTGGATCTCATAGTCGTCAGCGCCGGCAGGGCGACGGACCAAGTAGTCCACGCCAACGCGAATCACCTCTGTCCATGCCTCCTGGCGGGCGTGGAGGTCCATCAACAAAATCACCGCCCGGCACTGATAGCTCTCGACAGCATCCGCGCGAGTCAGAGGCTCAATCCACTTTTGGCTATCCGCCACTCGGCCCTGTTTGAAGCAGATTTGTGCCCGCAGGTAGGCCAATCGTGCCTGCTGTTCGCGGTCACGCAGTCCGGGAGAGCGCCGTCCGTGGTCCAGCAGCACCGCCTCGGCTTCATCCAGCTTCTCCATGCCCACCAGGGCCTCAGCCAGGTAGGCACTGGCATCAGCAAAATCCGGCTCGCGCGTACCGACGCTTTCTCGATAAGACTCAAAAAAGCTCTTGGCTACCGTATACACGCCCTCAGCCATGGCGTGTATGCCCCGCGAACGGCTGACCTGTGCGCCCTCGGCGGCGGCGGCGCCTTCCTCAAACTGAAAAAAGGTCGGCTCTTCAGCCGGCGGTGGCGCTGTGCCGGCGGTATTGCCGGTCGGCGCCTGGGCCCACAAAGCCACTGCCATATGCAGAGCCGGCAGCGCCCAGAGCGCCCTTCTCATGCCTGTTGTCATCACGAATACACCTATGTAATCTGGAAAACTTTTCCCTGCCGGCCAGTCATTTAATCTGCTTTGCGCCTTATCCGGCAGGATTATCATAGCCAAAAACAAGCCAGTAATGTAGTGCATGTTACGACTCAGACCAACACTCAGCGCCAGAGTTGCCGCAGGGACGGATAGAGCTCGCAGTAGATCGCGTAGCTGCGGTCCAACGCGGCACTCCACTCCGCCACGGGCTCGACCAATTCGCCGGCGCGCAGCTCAGCCGTCGCTGCCATAGCCTCCTCGCAATCCCGGAAAACGCCGCTGCCCAATCCGGCGGCCAGACAAGCGCCGAGGCTGCTCATTTCGTTATAGCGCAATACCGTGAGCGGTCGGCGCAAAACGCTGGCCTTGATACGATTCCATAGCGCATTGCGGCTGCCGCCGCCGGCGCAAAGCAATGTCTCGGGCAGAAAACCGTATTCTTTTTCGAGCAGTCCGAGAATCTGCCGCCAGCCGCAAGCCACGCCCTCCAGAACCGCGCGAGTCATCTCGGCGTGGCCGCAGGACGCGTCAAGCCCGAAGAAGCAGCCCTTGGCGGCGGCATCCCAATGAGGCGTGCGCTCGCCCTGCAAATAGGGCATAAAAACAACGCCACGACTGCCGGCCGGCGCAGCGGCGGCGCTCTGGCACATCTCCTCAACGCTGCCGCCCATGACCTCCTCGCACCACCATTTGACAGCCGCGCCCGCCGAACTCATCGTGCCGTTGGCCAGCCACAATCCCGGCAAAATGTGCCTGATGTTGCAAAACAGCGGATTACCCGAAGGCCGATCGCCACCGTACATCAGACAATCCGTACTCCCTACGCTGACAAAAACCTGCCCGGGACGGCAGAGCCCGGCACCCAGCGCCGCCAGCGGCGCGTCGCCGCCGGCACAGACCACCGGCACAGCCGCCGGCAATCCGCAATCCGCCGCCACCGCCCCCAGCAGCCCCCCGACTACCGACAGACTTTCCGCCAACTACGGCAGCTGCTCCGCCGATAAGCCCGCAGCGGACAAAATCGCCGGCGACCAGCGCATTTCGTCGCCGCCTGCACAAAGCGCCGAGAGCGATGAGTGCGTGGGTTCCAGGCGGCATTGACCCGTCAAGCGCTGGGTGATGTAGGCGCCCAACTGCGCAAAACAATGCGTCCGCGCCACAATCTCCGGTTCGTGTCGTCGCAACCACAGAATACCCGGCAGCACGCTCGTGCCGGGCGTCAGCTGATTGCCGGTCAGGGCCGCCAGGGCTTCGCGACCAAAACTCGCATTGAACTCATCCACCTCTGCTTGGCTGCGCCGGTCGTTGTACAGCAGCGCCGGACGCAATGGCCGACCATCCGCCCCAAGAGGCAGCAGCGTAGGAAAAAAGACACTGACGCCAATGGCCCGCACCCGATTGGCCGCTTCCGGGTACTGCAAGCTGAGCTCACGCAGTACGGTCAGGACACTCTGCCATAACTCCTCCGCGTCAATTTCCGCTCGATCCGGCGCGGGCGAAAGAAATCGCAGTGGTCGTCGGCTGCCACCGACCACCACACCCCGTGACGTATCAAAAAGCGTGGTCTTGCATGATGAGGTGCCAATGTCAATACCAAGTAGCATTGCCTGTCCTTTCGCATTGCCTACACACTGTCGCATCGCGCCAAACTCTGTAGCTTGAGCAAGCCCCGCTGGGAAACTTGTCACCATATTGGCCCAAAGGAAAAACAACCAGCGCAGCTTGATTCCTGGCGCATGTCATTGACAGGGACTGAATATTCATTACCTTAGACCGTTTTCGCCCAAAAAATAATCCGCGTCAATCCGTGCTGCGCCGATAGGTAACCGGTCACTCATTAGACAACAACCCATCTTTCGTGTTTGCTATGTCGCACCCTTGCAGGGTGCAATTTCGGAGGGACGCTCCACCCAGGGCGGCGCGCACCTTCAGTGCGCTTGCCCTGGGCTGGTATGTTTTGCGCTTTCAGCGCTTCTGCCGCTTCACGGCCAGGGCGACAGGCGCTCTTCGTGCAGTTTGCCGGAACAGCGAATATCAATGGGTGACCAGTTACGCCGATAGAATAATCCGCGTCAATCTGCGTTAGTTGGCGGATGATGGCCGGCTTGCGGCATCATTCATCAACGGTAAGAACTCACCCTCAAAAAATAATCTGCGTTAATCTGCGGAATCTGCGGATAAAAGCAAAAGCAATCTGCGGATAGAAAATTTTATGCCTCCCAGCAAAGCGAATCTGACCTCCGAGCATCTCTTGCGTGCCCTGTTCAGCCTGGCGACACCGATGCTCGTCCAGGCTTTTTTGCAGAACCTGCAAAATATGATTGACCTCTATTTTGTGGGCAATCTGGGCAGCTCGGCGGTCGCCGCGGTCAGTGCCTCGGGAAATATCCTCTTTTTGCTGACACCGGTGCTCATGGGCGCTTCCATGGGCACCATCGCCCTGGTATCGCGCTTCACCGGCGAGGGCAATCACCGCCTGGCCGCGCAAACAGCCGGGCAAAGCGTGCCCATCGCCATTTTCTTCGGCATCATCATCGGCATTATCGGACAGGTTTTCGCGCCGGACTTTTTCCGCTGGATGCGCATACCGGAGGACGTCACCGTGCTCGGCCCCCCCTACCTGCGCATCATTCTTTTCACCAGCTTCACCATGTTCGTGCTCTTCCTGGGTAACGCCGCCCTGCAGGGCGCCGGCGATGCTTGGACGCCCATGAAGATCATGGCCCTAGCCAATGTGATCAACGCCACGCTGGACCCCCTGCTTATCTACGGCATCGGCCCATTCCCGCAGATGGGTGTCAACGGCGCCGCCTGGGCGACTGCCTTCTCCCAAGCCGTCGCCGCCCTTTTGTCGTTGCATCTGCTGGTGAGCGGCAAAGTCCGCCTGAATATCCGCTTCCGCGACTGGCTCCCCAACTTCAATCTATGCTGGCGCATCACCCGCATCGGCGTGCCCAGTTCCGGCCAGATGTTCCTGCGCAGCCTCATGAATGCGACCCTCTACGGCATTGTCGCACCCTTTGGCACCTCCGTACTCGCGGGCTACAGTGTCGGCACACGCATCAACGTGATGATCCTCATGCCGACCTTTGCCTTCGGCAATGCCGCGGCGGCCATGGTCGGGCAAAATCTCGGTGCCCGGAAACCCGAGCGAGCAGTCAAGGCCGCGTGGACGGCCGTAGGCATCGGTGCCGCCATCATGGTTATCGCCAGTCTGCTGCTGGTCTTCTTCGCCCCGCGCTTTATTGCTTTCTTTGCCCCGGAAGACCCGGAAGCCATCCGCATCGGCGCCGAATACTTCCACGTGGAAGCGCCATTTTACATTTGCAGCGCACTCAGCATCATCCTGAGCCGTTCTCTCGCCGGCGCCGGCGCCAGTGTCGCGCCCTTTGTCATCAACGCCTTCACGCTCTGGGGCGTGCAGGTGCCGACCGCGATCTTCCTCTCCCGGCACTATGGCACCATCGGCATCTGGTCGGCAATGGCCATCACCCAGGTCATCCACGCCATCATCGTCGGCTGGTATTTCAGCCTGGGACGCTGGAAACACAAAAAAGTCTGACAGGCCCCCTGCCCGCGCAAATACTCAAGTAGGCCAACAGCGCAGCTTAACGGTAAATATCCCAGTACTCTCGCGGTGTAAGAATGGGCAGGCAATTTTTCGAGAAGAGCGATGGATTGCGAGTCACAATGCATTGCGCTTTGGCATGCAATGCCGAAAAAGTCTGGATGGCGTCTTCAAAATCCTTATATGGCATATCGGCTGCCAACCGGAAAATCATATCGTCAAGCGCTTCAACGGCAAAGACATTCAGGGCATGGCGCACATAATCAAGTGCTTTGATACCGCCAATTCGTTTTCGCATAATGAAATACATATTGTTCAGCGTAATGGCTGAAATTACGCCTTGAATCTTGCCTTCCTCACAGTCGGCCCACAGGCGTACTGCTTCGGGAAAAACTCTTCCCGATGCAGTATCACATCAAGCAGGATATTCGTGTCAAGAAAAACGGTTTTCATTTGACACCGTATTTCTCCTCCATACCATCAGTGAGCTCATCGCGGTAATCCCAGTCTTTCGGAGTCGCCGGCAAAGCCGCGCCCATTTCAAGCACGCGACGCGTTATTGGTGGCAAATCCGGCATGGGCGGCTCGCTATCGTCCAGCGATGCAATGAAGTTCGCAACCATTGCCGAAATACTGGTTTTGCGGCGCTTGGCTATTCGGCGAGCCTTGGCAATGATGGCCGCATCCGTAGTCAATGTCAATTTTTTTTGTCACCGCTACCTCCTTACGCATGCAATCGCCAAAGACTATACGTCACTGTCGCAAAAATCAAACGAAGGAGGCATGAAGTCGTATCACCATTCGTAAGCGGTCACCCATTGATATTCGCAGCACAGTCGGGAAACAGGCGTGCTTGGTGGCGTTTGCGGGGTCATGTCACGCTGCGGGCTACAAGCCCGCAGTACAGCCGGGAGAAGGACGCTTGGCAAAGCGGCTGGAAGCCGCTTCTACTCTGCCGGAAAACGCAGGTTTGGCACCGTTTGCCAAGTTCCTGCTGCAAACAACGAAATTGCACGCTGAAAGCGTGCCACATACCAGCCTGGGGCAAGCGCCCAAAGGCGCGACGCCCCAGGTAAGCACCCCCCCCAAAAAAAATTGCACCCTGTAAGGGTGCGACATAGCAGACACGAAAAATGGTTTCCATTGCAATGGCAACAGAAAACGGCCAATTACCAATGGGTGCCGCTTGCCTATTTGGTCATCGGCCGGCCATGGACGGCGTGGACAGCAGCTGCTGTCGTCCATCGTGTCCATGCTGTCCATAGTTCCGTCGCTTGCGCGCAGTCGCAGGCGCTTGATGCCGCAGCTTGCGGAACAACAGTTATCAATCACTCCTATGAAACCCGCCGCGCGCTTCGTCGGAACTCACCGCGAAGAACCGTCCCATCGCCCTTGTGACAAGGCTGCTGAAATCATCAGGAAGCACAATTTGCCATTACTTGGCGATTTTTTGGCTTGCCGAAAGGCGATTTTTGGCTATTTTTCACGCAGTCCTTTAAATACCAGCCCACCCACCCTAGGGGGGCCCCCATCCTCATAAGGTCGCGCGCGCGAGGGAGAGACACAGAATGGACTGGCTGGACTGGCCCCGCCCTGGAGAGACAGATTGCGCTCAGGCTGGAGGACCACGAAGCATCAATGGCTCCTATGAAACCCGCCGCCTGGTCAGCCATATGGCTGGACGGCGAGTAGCCGCGGTTTTCCTGCGAATGGTCCCGGCGGCACGCCAGGTTGTATACTGTCCATTTACGCCGCAGCAAGCGGTCACCGATTGATCATTGGCCGGTCCAAGGGACGCTGAGACCGATGGAACGAATTGCGGCGGCGTTGGGGCGAGGACTCACGACTCATAAGGCATGATCCCATGGATTGGACAACTGAGACGCCCCGGACCGCGGGGAATGACACCTTGGACTCAGGGGACTGGCTGGCCGACGCCGGGGACGCCTGGCGGCCCCTCCTGCG
>JAAZKQ010000821.1 GCA_012799755.1 Lentisphaerota bacterium
CGTCGCCCTGGGTGAGGCCCCCACCCGAAATGAGCCCTGTAGGGGCGACCTAAAAACACCAGGCAGGCGCTTGGCGCTCCGTTTGCGGGGTCATGTCATGCTGCAAGCTTTTGTCTTCAGCGCTGAAAGCGCGGCCTAAGATAGCCCAGGGCAAGCGCCCGCAGGGCGCGTCGCCCTGGGTGAGGCCCCCACCCGAAATGAGCCCTGTAGGGGCGACCTAAAAACACCAGGCAGGCGCTTGGCGCTCCGTTTGCGGGGTCATGTCACGCTGCGGGCTGCAAGCCCGCAGCACGGTCGGGAGACAGGCGCTTTGGTTTGCGCTTGCACGGTCGGGAAACGGACGCACGTGGTACACAGGCTTGGTGGGGCCGCGAATATCACACTGCGGGCAAGCTCTACTCGCAGAACAGGACAGCCTGCGCCACTGGCAGCGCCAGAGTTTTTTCGAGCAGTTCCAAGCGGCCGGCTGTGGTATCAAAGCGCAGACGCGCCAGCGTGCCGGATTTGTCATTCGTCGTCAGCAACCAGTCGCCGCTTGGACAAATCATTAGATCGCGCGGGTTGACGCCGCCGGATGGCGCGACATCGCGCAGGGTCATCGCTCCGCCGTCGCCGGTCGCCAGCAGTGCAAGGGAATTGTGTCCGCGATTCGAGACGAGCAGCCAGCGTTCGTCGGCGCTCAGCCGGATAGCTCCAGGATAGTTCGTGCCGATGTCTTCCGCACGCACTGCCGGGACGCTGTGCGCCCGCAACCAGCGGCCTTCGCGCCGCACAAAGGAGGTCACCGAGCCATCAAGCTCGTTGGCCACGTAAAGCGTGTTGCCATCCGCGGTGAACACGGCGTGTCGCGGTCCGGCGCCGGGCGCCAGCGACAACTGCTCGACCTGGTCGGTCAGCAGGCCCACGCCGGCCTGCCAGGGATAGACCAAGACCCGGTCCAAGCCCAAGTCCGGCACAAAGAGCTGCTTGCCGGCAGGATCAAAGCCGACAAAATGCGGGTGCGGCCCTGCTTGGCGCTTGTGTGGGCCGCTGCCATGGTGCGCAATGACCCGGCCCGGTTGCGGCAAGAAATCGCGCATGGGCAGCTCGCTGATGGACGCGCCGCCATAATTGGCGGTGTAGAGGAAATTGCCGTCCGGCGACAGCGCCAGATGGCAGGAACTGGCGCCGCCGGTGGGTGTTATCGTCAGCGGCTCCAGATCGCCGTTGGCCACGCGTCGGAAGGCCACCACGCCGCCACGCGTGCCGTCCGGCAGGCGTTCCACTGTGCCGTAGTAGTAATCGGGCTGCAGCGGATGCCGGATGAGATAATTGATGGTCTTTACCGCCGTAAAGCCGTGCTGCTCAAAGGTTCCGTCGGCGGCAAGGCCCAAGCGATACACGCCGCCTGCGTCGCTATTGGCCGCTGCGACGACATAGAATTGCTGCGCCAACACCGGCGCCAACGCCGTACAGGAAACCAGCAAAATGCCCATGGCACGCATGAGAAGACCTCCACAAAACGAATGATGAATGATGCGAGCAAATAACAAAGAAGCAGACAAATGGCGCTCCGGCTATCTCGTTTCGGCTCAGTACCGTGCTGCTATTGCTTCGCGCTGCTTGTCAGAGCGTCAGCGTTTCACCGTCATCGGCGAAGAAGACGCGTTCAGCGAGGATGGTGAAGGCCTTGGCGCGCGATTCGGCCGGCCGGTCGAGGATTTCGCGGCCGTGGTGGATAAATCCCAAGCGGACGATTTGCGGCCGTTCGCGGACGTATTGGCAGACGGCCTCGACGGCGTGGTGGCCGGTTTCCATAAGCAGCAGATCACAGCCGTCCTGCAGCCAGCATTCCATTTCACTGATGCACTTGATATCGCCGGAATAGATGATGGTCTTGCCTTCGCAGCGAATGCGGTAGGAGTAGGAACGGCCGTCGGCGAGGTGACGGTTGCTGAGGCAGTCCACTTGGACGCGACCGTCGTCAAAGCAGGGCCCGGGCTGCACATCGTGCACCGCCAGTTTGAAGGCCGTCTGGAAATTGCCTTCGGACTGCCCAAGAACCTGCATGACGCCGTCCCAACTTTGCCGATTCGGCACATACACATCAATCACGGCGCCTTGCAGACGGCGCTTGATGCCGTCGAGTTTGCGGATGTTCCAGAGGAGGTTGCCCAGGCCGCCAACGTGGTCCATGTGGCTGTGACTGATGAAGATGGCCTTGACGGTAAGCAAATCGAGTCCCAGCAGATGCGCCGTTCGCGAGCAGTTTTCACCGGCGTCGAACCAGTAGAGCGCGTCAGCGAGCTTCAGCACCCAGGCCACATGACAACGACCGGGCTCGGGCTCAGTGCCGGAACAAGTCCCCAGAAAGATCATCTCCATAGATCAATACCCCTTGTTTTTCTGCGTTCTGCCGTATAGCCGGCGGCTAGCCGACTGCGCGACCGCTGTGTTATTCTCCGTAGATGGGCAACCAGAAGGGCACCGAGAGATTGCCCACTTGGTCCTTGGCCTGACAACGGAACCATTGACTGCCCTTGACCTTCGCGCGCAGGACAGCCAAGTCTGTCTTGTGCAAATCGGTGAATTCGTGTGACCAGAGGTCCTTGCCGGCATCGTCAACGCAGACTGCCAGGAGCGACGCCACGCCGCTGGCGTCAAAGGCTGCCCAGCGCAGGACATCGCCCTTGGCCTTGTCCGCCGGCAGGCCGTGGATGAAGAAGTCGTCAAGATTGAGACTCTCATTATGCTGCACACCACGACGCTGAATGGCTACGGTCTTGAATTCCATATCGGCCAGGGCCTTGGCGTCCACGCCGATCTTGCTGAGCATATCGCGAACATTGAAGCTGAAGTGGAGCCACTTGTTGTTTTCCCAAGCGAAATTCACGCTGCGGTTGAGCTCATTGCCGTCTTTGCCGGCCTTGTTGAGCGATATGCTGTAGTTTTTGCCGTCGGTCGTCGTCAGCACCACTTGAATGACCGAATTGGCGCGGTAGTGCGGCGTCATCAGGCGGAAGGACAGGCAGGGATGGCGTGATGGCTTCCAGCTCACGGCTTGGCTGATGGTGCCAGTCGCATAGTAGGTCCGGTGATTGAGGTAGGGTGATTCGCCAAGATTATGGATGACGCCCAAGCCGTTATACTGTGCCGGCGAGAACTGCGCCGTGCGGTGGCGGTAGCCGTCCCAGTTCCAGAACCAGTTCACACTGTCCGCAAAGGTAAAGGAATACCATGATGGTCCGGTCTTGTCCGAACTGTAATCAACTTTGATTGGCACGACGTAGCGCGGGTGGCTGTTGCCGGCGCCGTCAACGATGTTGTCAATGGCGAACTCAAACACATCGCCGTCCTTGGCGGTGTTGAGGTGATTGCGGAAGATGAGGGGGTAGTTGAGTTCCAGGCGGTCGGTGTCCTTGCTGTGGATAAACAGGTTGGTCCATTGCGGCAGAGCTTGCTCCTTGCCGGCGACGTGGAAACTGGCCTTTTCAATGCACCAGGGCGCGCCGCCGTCGCTTACCAGAGTCACCAGCAGTCGCGTGCCGTTATGCGCTGGATTCTGCGAGGCGGCGATCTTGTGGGACAGCACCGGGGCGGTAGTGTCCAACAGGAAGGGCATATCCATCGGCGCGGATTCCACGCCATGGCTGTC
>JAAZKQ010000822.1 GCA_012799755.1 Lentisphaerota bacterium
GGCGAGGTGGTCGTACGCGTGCAGACCATGCCTGAGATTGACGCCGAGAGCATGCCAGGTCGGCCGGGGCGTATTCGCCAACTGCGCGTCAACGTGCAAGGGCTGTTGCCGCTGCCCTATCGCGATTTCTCGCTGGAAGACAGCCAGAATGTTCCCCTCAATCTCTTCCTGCGGCGATCCTACCTGGCCAACAGCTTGGAATGCGTGGACGGCGGTAATCTTGTCATCAGCGAAAAGAGCGCTGACGATTTGCGGCGCGAACTGCAAGACGCGCTTAGGCCCGAGGACATCGGTCTTTACTTTGCCGATATGGGCGGTCGCCCAATCCTCAAAAGCCGACGCTACTTCCTGCCTGAGTTCCTGGCGATGGCTTTTCCGGCCGCACAGCCCGTGCTCAGCTGGTTTTTCGCCGAGTTGACTGACGACGCGGCCAGCGTGGTCTATAGCTTCATTGCCGGCGTGCCGGAGGAGTTGATGCCGATACCGGCGACGGAGTGCTGGCTGTCGGAGCAGCTCGGCTTGCAGCCCGGCACGGGGCCGGCGCAGCTGCGTTATTTTCAAGTCGGCGCGTTTCGGGATATTACGCTCAACGACGCTTCTTTTGCGCGCCTGCGGCTGGTTGACGATCGCGCCATTACGCGCAGCCTGAGCGCGGACATACCCGGCCTGACGGATGCCGCGAGCTGCTCGCATTGGGATGCGCCCTTGCCGGTGGACCTCAAGCGCATCCGCGATGATGACGAGGTCTACTGGCGTGAGCACGGCGCCAAGCCCAAGGCCTACATCGCACTCAGTCGCGCCCAGGAGCTTTTTGGCGCCAATGCGCTCAGTGGTCTGTTGTTCCCTGCCGGGGCTGATGTGACTACGTTGGACGCACAGCTGAGCAGCTTGTTACGCGCGGAGAGCGGCTTGCTGCATTGCTTCGAGCCGCGGGAAGAATCTCTGGCCAACGCGCTTGCCGGGGTGGATTTTGCGTCGCTGTTTTTAGGCTTGAGTTCGCTGGTGATGGTGTCGGCCTTGCTGGTGCTTGTGTTGCTGCTGCGTCTGCATTTGCTGGAACGGCAGGGCGAAAGCGAGCTTTTTGCAGCCTTGGGTTTCCCGGCGAACTGGCTGCGCCGGGAACTGGCGTTGGAACTGGGGCTGGCGTTAGTGCTGGGCAGTGCGCTGGGCGTACTGGCCGGCATGGGCGTCAGCGCCTTGCTCCTGCGCGCGCTCGGTTGGGTATGGGGTGACGTCTACGGCCTGAGCAGGATGCTGTGGTGCTGCGAGCTGGCGTCTGCTGTCGGGGCCTTGGCGGTGTCAAGCCTGCTGGGTCTGGGCGCGCTGCTGGTCTTGCTGTGGCGGCAAGGGCGGCCGGTATTCTGGCGCCGCCAGTGGTCACGGCAGCTGAGCGGCATCGCGGATCTGGCTTGGCGGACAGTCTGGCGGCGGCAGTCTCAGAGCCGGCCCTTGGTGGCTTTGTTGACGCTGGGCATCACGCTGACGCTCGCCGTTGGCGCCAACGCTATTCGCACGCGCGGCGAGGAGGGCTTCGGTTACCAGTGGGTGCTCAGCACGGCTTTGCCTTACACGGGGCTCCTGCCGGGGCAGGACAGTGGCGCAGTGCTGCCCATACGCGTGCACCTTGCCAGTCCAGCTGACTGTGGCAACCTCAGTCGGGTCAGCACCCCTAATGTCTTCGGCGTGTCCCTGGACGGCCTGGGCAAAGACGCGCCGACGCTGACGCCCAATGGCGCCGCTGTTGATCGCGGTGTATTGCAGTGGATTCTCAAGGCCCGCCTCGGCGATACCCTGGATTACGTCGGCGGCAGCGTCGTCCTCGAACATGCCTTTGCCGGATCGGTTTTCCAAGGCGGTATTGTGGTCGGCGCAGACAGCTACCAGCGGCTGTTTCCTGACGAACAGGGCGCGGCCATGTGGCTTTTGCGTGCCGACGCCGATTTGCCGGCGCTGACGGCGGCGCTGGCAGATTACGGCGTCAGTCTGGAAAGCTGCCGTGAGCGCATGGCGCGTTTTGACGACATTCAGAATCGCTATCTGCTGCTGTTTTTGGCGCTGGGCCTGTTGGCTTTGCTGCTCGGCGTGGGCGCCATGGCCTTGGCTCTGGCACGGGCTATGGAAGAGCGCCGGGATGAAATCATCCTGCTGGCGGAAATGGGCTTTGCAAACCATCGCATCGCCGCCATATTTTTTGTTGAGCAGTTGATTCTGCTGGGCGCCGGCCTGGTGTTGTCGCTGATCCTGTTGGGCGCGCTATCGTTGTTCAGCGCTTTGTCCCTGAGCCTTGTTTTCCTGGTCTTGACCCTGTTGCTGTTGTTGTGGGTGGCGGGTCTGGCCCTGGAAGTGCTGAGCTTGCTTCGCCGCATGACGAGTCATCTGTCCTGAATGTCGCCTGACCCATCTTCAAGCTTCCAATTGGAAAGAGAACTGCCTATGAAACGTTTGTGCAAAGTCCTGCTTGGTGTTGCGTTGTGTGGTCTGTCGTGGGGCGTCTGCGCTGATGACGTCTTGGGTTTCCGTGGTGAGAATCGCCAAGGACGATACGATGACGATGATGTTCTGAAGAGCTGGCCGGCCAGCGGCCTTGAGCCTGTGTGGGTCTACGATGGCTTGGGGACGGGCTGGGGCTCGCCTGCAGTGCTCAGCCGCCGGGTTTTCGTCAATGGCACGGACTCGACGGATCCGACGATGGAGACGCTCACGCACCTGGGCCGTAAGGGCGAGGTGATCTGGCAGATCAAGACCGGGCCGGTGTGGGCAAAATCCCATTCCAGTGCGCGCTGTACGCCAACGGTGGTCCCGGGCAAGGCGCGCGGCGAAGGTCAAGTCTACGTTTTTACGGGCGGGGGTACGTTGTTGTGCGTGGCGGAGAAGGACGGCAAGGTGCTGTGGCGCCAGGATGTCAGTGGGACCTACGAAGGTCGGCCCGGAAACTGGGGCTATGCTGAATCGCCCGTGGTGCTTGACGACAAGGTCTTTGTGAGCCCCGGCGGTCGCAAGGCGTCCATGGTGGCTTTCAACCGCATGACGGGCAAGGTCGTTTGGGAAGCTGCACCGCTGGGCGACAGCAGCAGCTACGCCGCGCCCGTGCGCTGGAAGGATCAGCTCATCCAAGTCAGCGGCCGGAATCTCTTTGGCGTGGATATCCGGCGCGGCAGCATCCGTTGGCAGGTGCCGGCTTTTGTTGAGGGTAGCAAGGCCCGCAACGACATCAATTGCAACAATGTGCTGATCAAGGACAATCGCGTGCTGCTGCTCAGCGGCTATAACGACCAGGCGCTGATGTTCGAGATCGCACCCGACGGCAATAGCGTCAAGTTGGTGTGGACCAATGACATTCTGGACCCGCACCACGGTGGCGCCGTGCTGGTGGATGGCAAGGTCTACAGCTCGACTTGGCTGAACAACAGCAGCGGCACTTGGGCCTGCGTGGACTGGGCTAGCGGCAAGACCCACTACGATACGCCTTGGGACAATCTCGGCAAGGGGTCCATCATCGCTCTGGATGACGATCTGCTGATTATGTACGAAGAGAAACGCGGCACGGTCGCGCTGGCGCGGCCTAATCCCGCGAAGCTGGACATTATCAGCTCCTTCCAGTTCCGCCTCGGCAGCAAAGAGCATTGGGCGCATCCGGTGGTCAGCGATGGTCGCCTGTATATCCGCCGCGGCAATGTCCTGGCCATGTACGACATCCGCGATAAGAGCAAAGGCAAGGACTGAACTTTTTTTATCCGCAGATTCCGCAGATTGTCGCAGATTATTTTTTTGGGGGGTGGCTGTTTGGTGGTGGGGTGCTGGTGCGTTTGCCTTTTTTTATCCGCAGATTGGCGCAGATTATTTTTAGGGTGGGCTGTTCGGTGGTGGGGCAGCTGGTGCGTTTGCCTTTTTTTA
>JAAZKQ010000823.1 GCA_012799755.1 Lentisphaerota bacterium
CAGCGAAAAATCTACGAAGCCTTCGGCATCCTGGCGCCCGATGGCAAGCCATCCAAGACCCGGGCGCTGGAAACCGCCGCCGGCGCCGCCGGCGACGAGGCATAGTTATATTTCCAGGGAATCCAGGTTGGTAGCCTTTAATCCTGGCTCTATTTCCCTGCCCAAGAGGGGCAACCCGCCCAGCTTCGGAGTCTACGAACAGGGACGCCTCAGTATTCACAACTTGCTCAGCGGCGCCAGCATGGCCACAATGACCTTGGACTGAGACTACCGTCTTCTGATTTGCGTTATTGTCACAAGCGTGCTGCCTGTCCTTGTCCCACACCGAAAAAAGGCCGCACTGCGCAGATTGAACCTGCGCGGTGCGGCTTTTCAGGTGAGTGAACTCGTCCCCGGCTGACCGTTGCCGCCGGCCGGAGACTGGCTTTGTTGCTCTTATCCGAGCATTTCGCCGAATTGCTTGTAGAACTCGAAGCGCCTCTTGGCATCTTCCTCGCACTGCTTGAAGAGCTCGTCGGCTTCTGCGCCGGCGGCGGTGTTACGCAGTGAACTGTAGCGGCGCTGGCCGGCCAGGAAGTCCTGGAAGGCTTCATTGGGCTCCTTGCTGTCCCAGCTGAAGCGTTTTTCCGCAGCGGCGGGGTTGAAGCGGTAGAGCGGCAGATAGCCGGTTTCGACGGCCTTCTTCTGTTCGTCCTGATGGAACATCATGTTGATGCCGTGGTTGATGCAGGGCGAGTAGGCCATGATCAGCGACGGCCCCTTGTAAGCTTCGGCTTCAAGGAAGGCATTGATGGTCTGCTGGCGGTTGGCGCCCATGGACACACTGGCGGTGTAGACGTAGCCGTAGCTCATGGCCATGATACCCAGGTTCTTCTTGCCGACGCGCTTGCCATTGGCGGCAAACTGAGCGACGGCGCCGATCTGGGTGGCCTTGGAGGCTTGGCCGCCGGTGTTGGAGTACACTTCGGTGTCCAGCACCAGGATGTGGACATTGCGGCCGGAGGCGATGACGTGGTCAAGACCGCCGAAGCCGATGTCATAGGCCCAGCCGTCACCACCGATGATCCAGACCGACTTGTCCACGAAGTAGTCTGACAACTCGGCGGCTTTGGCGACGATCGGGCAGCTGCAAGAGGCGGCGGCGGCTTTGAGGACCGCAGCGGCTTTTTCCTGGGCGGCAAAGGCTTCGGGCGTGACTTCGTCCCACAATTCCAGGCATTTGCCGATGGCGTCCTTCATGTCTGCCGGAGCCTTGTCGGATTCCATGAGCAGCTTGGCGTTCATCATGAGCTGCTCGCGATTGGTGTCAATGGCCAGACGCATGCCCAGACCGAATTCGGCGTTGTCTTCGAAGAGGCTGTTGGCCCAAGCGGGGCCACGGCCGTTCTTGGCCTTGGTGTAGGGAATGGTCGGGAAGGTGCCGCCGTAGATGGACGAGCAGCCCGTGGCGTTGGCTACGATCATACGCTCGCCGAAGAGCTGGGTGACCAGCTTGACGTAAGGCGTCTCACCGCAGCCGGCACAGGCGCCGGAGAACTCGAACAGGGGCTTGCGGAACTGGCTGCCCTTGATGGAGTTGAGCTTGTTGTTGCCCAGAATGTTGTCCGTCGTGCTCTCAAAGAATTTGACGTTGTCGTTTTCGCCGGCTTCGCGGGCGGCTTCGAGGGACGTCCAGGTCAGGGCTTTCTTGTCGTCTTCCCTACTGGCCAAGGGACAGGAGCTGACGCAGACGCCGCAGCCCTGGCAGTCTTCGGTGAAGACCTGCGCCTTGAACTTCAGAGCCGGGTCGGCCTTGGGGCGGACATCAACGGCGTTGAAGCTCTTGGGAGCGTTGGCCAGCTCGGCGGTCGGAATCAGCTTGACGCGGATGGCGGCGTGCGGGCAGACCATGCTGCAGATGTTGCACTGGATGCAGTTGGCCGCGTGCCACTGAGGAATGCGCGGAGCAATGCCACGCTTTTCCAAGCAGGCCGTACCGGAGGGCAGCGTGCCGTCGTAGGACATCTTGGAGACGGGGATGCTGTCGCCCTGCTGATGCATGATCGGGAGGATGACGGACTTGGCGAAGTCGTCAGCGTCCTCGTCCAGCAACGGTGCGGGTACGTAGCAGTCAACACCGTCCAGGGAGCTCGGCACTTTCACTTCTTCGAGGGCGGTGGCGGTGTTGTCCACGCAGACCCAGTTCTGCTTGACAATGTCGTCGCCCTTTTTCTTGAAGCGCTTCTCAAGGGACTTCTTGATCATCTTGATGGCTTCGTCCTTGTCAATGACGCCGGAGATGATGAAGAACGCGGTCTGCATGACGGAGTTGATGCGTTTGCCGAGGCCGGCGGCGCTGGAGATCTTCATCGCGTCAATGTTGTAGAAGCGGATTTTCCTCTTGATGATCAGCTCCTGCATGTCGCGAGTAAGCTTGCTGAAGACTTCGTCGTTGGCAAACTCGGAGTTCAGCAGGAAGACGCCGCCTTCCTTGAGACCGGAAATCATGTCGTAGCGACCGATGTAGGCCGGGTTGTGGCAGG
>JAAZKQ010000824.1 GCA_012799755.1 Lentisphaerota bacterium
GACCCTAAACAATTTGCAAGATTTGGAAGGGCCTTTTAAACCGAATAGGGCAGCAAAAACCGGTCCTTTCTTCTCATTTTTGCGAATGCGGCCATTTTTGCACGTTTTTTGCCTGCCACTCGGCGCCGAGGGCGGCGGCGAGTTCTTCGAAGCGGCCGATGCTATGCTGGTAGAAGAGCTGCCAGTCTTCGCAGAGGTAGCTCTGGCCGCGGCGGCGATTTTTTGGGCAGTCGCCCATGCAGAGGGGCAGGAAGCGACAGGCCTCGCAAGTGGCCGAATGGGGATTCTTTTTCCGGCCCCAGCGGCGATACTTCTCCAGTTTCTGCAATGCGGCGAAGTCCGTCGTGAGGATATTCCCCAAGCGGAGTTCGGGTCGCACTTGGAAGTCGCAGGGATAGACCTCGCAATTGTGTTCGATGACGAAGTAGTTGCGGCAGTCGCCACTCATGCTGCAGATGGTCGGCACGCCCGTGAGCAGACGCGACAAGATGGAATCAAAGAGGCGTATGGACACCCGCCGCGTGTCCTGCGGATACCACAAGTCAAAAATCCGACAAAGAAATTCGCCCCATTTGCCGGGACTGAGGGCGTAGGGCCGGCGTTGGCCATCGGGGGCGAACTCGACACATTCGATGTACTGCTGATAGGTCACGCCGAGTTCGCCGAGATAATTGTAGACGGTTTCGGCGTGGTCTTCGTTGGCATGGGAGACCAGCGTTAGCACATTGTGTTCGACGCGATGTTCCCGGAGTACGGCCAGACCGCGCATGACCTCGGCATGACTGCCGCGGCCATCGCCATACACGCGACTTTGGTCATGCAGTTCGGCCGGGCCGTCTATGCTGATGCCCACCAGGAATTGCTCCTGGGCCAGAAAACGGCCCCAGGCGGCGTCCAGCAGCGTGCCGTTGGTTTGCAGCGCATTGGCAATCCGGCCGCCGGCGCGCCCATGGCGGCGCTGGCATGCCCGCGCCTGCTGAAAGAAGTCCACGCCCATCAGTGTCGGCTCGCCGCCCTGCCAGCCGAAGCTGTGCAGCGACATCGGCTGCGAGAGGAACTTCCGGGTCATGGCCTCCAGCACCTTCGCGCTCATGCGGTGGGCGCCGGGACCGAACAACTCACGTTTCGGCAGATAGAAGCAGTAGCGGCAACGCAGATTGCAGTCGCCGGAGGCCGGTTTGATGAGCAGGGAGAAGTCCGCCATGGTTTTTTTGGGGTTTTGGGGGTGAAAGAGAAATAACAGCGGCGGTGGGAATTGCCGCACGCATGCCGCACGCAAGCGTGCGGCCACGGAACGACGAAAAAACCACCAGCAGCAATCTGCGGACGGGAAGGGCAAACACACAGACCTTCCTACGCCAAGCGGCCCACCCTGAAAATAATCTGCGAGAATCGGCGTAATCTGCGGATAAAAAGGCAAACACACAGGCCTTCCTACGCCAAGCGGCCCACCTTGAAAATAATCTGCGAAAATCGGCGTAATCTGCGGATAAAAAAGGGCAAACACACAGGCATTCCTACGCCAAGCGGCCCACCCTGAAAATAATCTGCGAGAATCGGCGACATCTGCGGATAAAAAAGGCACACCCTATTAGCGCGTTTGCAGCGCTTGTTGCACAAATGCCATTTCCTGGCGCATGCACTCGGCCAGCGACGTGCTTTTGACGGCCGCGGGCAGGACATGATAGGAATAGGTCTCAATCTCCAGAATACACTGCGGCTGCGGCACTTGCCGCAGGCGGTCGAGCACGGCGAGGAGCTCGGCGTTGGCGGCCTGCAAGCCGCCCATGAAGTCGCGCAGGTACACCGGCACATGGAAATGGCAGAGCCAGTCGTATTCCCATTGCTCGGCGGCCAGCGCGTCCGGCAGGTCCCGCCAGCGAGCGCGGGGCATTCCCGCCGCATCCACCGCGCAAGTCTGATGCATGTACACGCGGTCTTGGAAATGCTCGCGCAGGACTTCCTTGGCGGCGCGACCGGCGGGCGCGCGCAAAGCCGCGCTAAGCTGAATCTTCACCACCGGGACGCCCTGCTCCGCGAGATAATCCAGCCCGGCGCCCGGCCGCGCGCCAATGACTTCCAGGTGGCAGGTGTCATAGCAGACGCCGATGAACTCCGCCAGCTCATGGCCGCGAATGTAGCGCTGATAAAAGGCGGCGAAGTCATCCACGCTTTCCCAGAGACAATCCGGTTCCATCTCAAAGCCCAGGCGGATGGTCTTGCCGCGGCGATCACGCAACTCGCGCAGGGCGGCGGCGGCGGCCAGCATATTCTCGGCCAGCAGTGGCAGCTTTGCGTCCGGGACATGTTCCTTGTAGCCGCCGGGCAGTGTTGAGATTGCGCCTGCTTCCTGGTCATCGGGCATGAGCGCGCAGAGAATTTCGGCGACGGCCGTGGTGAAGTGCAGGCGTTCGGGCGTACTCCAGTCCGGGTGATAGACGGCGGTTTTCACCTCCTGGTCATGAAAGACGCCGTAGGGAAAGGCATTGGCGGTGCGGGCGTAGAAGCCTTGGTCGCGAATGCGCGCCGTCCAGTCGCTGACTCGTCCAGATGTGTGCAGGGCCGAGGCGGTCGCCGCATCAATCCACAGGCCCACGGGGAAAGGCCGCGTCGCCGCGCCGGGGAGGAGCTGCCGCAGCTCGGCCAGGGGGCCGGCGAAAGCGCGCATCTTCTCTTCCGGCGTCGTGCCGGGAAAGACATTCATACAATGACAGAGCTCAACAGACATGTCGTCCATCCATTGGCGCGGCGTGTCGCGCGCCTATTTTTCCGACGGCACCACGATGCCGCGCATAATCACATTCTGACAGAAGAGGAAGATGAGGAAAGTCGGTATGGCGGCGATGACCAGCGATGCGTACATAACCGCCTGGCCGCTGCTCTGTTGCAGCTCATAGAGCCACACCATCATCGTCCACATCTTGCGATCCTGACAGACCACGAAGGCGAACATGAAGTTAGAGTAGGCGGCCGTGAAAGCGTTGAGGGCGATCACCGCCAGGATGGGCTTGGAGAGACTCATGGTGATCTGCCAGAACAGCACCCATTCATTGGCGCCGTCAAGCTGCGCACTCTCGTAAAGCTCCTGGGGCAGCGAATCAAAAAAGCCCTTCAGCAGGAAGATGGAATAGCCGTTGGCCATGCCCGGCAAGATCAACGCCGCGAAGGTATTGAGCAGATTGAGTTGTCGCAGCATGATAAAGCTGGGAATGGCCGTGACCATCGCCGGGAAGGCCATCGTACACATCAGGAACAACAGAATCTTATAGGTGGTCGGCATGCGGTAGCGACTCATGGCGTAGGCCGCCAGCGGATTCACCAGCAGGGCCGTCAGAATCGCCAGACCGCAATAGACGATGGTGTTGAAAATGCCTCGTCCGTGGAAGAGCAGGTAGTCCGCCACCGCGCGATAGTTGCGCGTCACGAACTCCCAGCGCAGGGCGCCGATGTTCTGCGCAAAGTAGCGCAGATGGCAGTCCCGCTGGGGCATGGTGACCTCCGCCAGCCGCTGCCAGGACGCGTCCAACGCGGCGGCGGCCGCCTCCAGCGTGCCGTATTTCGCCAGCAGCCAATCCTGGAACATGAACTCCACGCTATGAATTCGCAGATGTTCCTTGGCGACGCCGACGATCTGCCCGCTGGCGGGATCGCGATAACCGCCAATAAATGACTCCCAGTCCGTCTGGGCGACGCCGCTGCCGGGCACTTCGTCCCAAATCGGCACTTCGGCGAAGGATGCGTAGTTGCTGCCGTAGAGGCGATTGAGGCTGCCGATGTCGCCATGTCGCAGCCGCAGCACCTTCTGGAAGTCCGCGGCGGCGGCCGGATCCACCCGCAGCCAGTGCAGGGCCAGGGAGCTTTTGACGAAGCGCAGCCAGTCGTCCTGCTCCTGCGGCGTGCCGTCTTTTGGAAAGCGTCGCGGCAGCAGCACCTCGTCCCAGGATGCGTACGCGGTGTCGTGGCTGCGGTTGTACTGCGCGATGTCCTGCGAGTATTGCGTCTTCAGGAACTGCTTTTTGTAAAAGCCCTGTGGCGAAAAGTAGTAGCGCAGGCCGTAGGGCTTTCTGCTCGTGAAGTCATTCAGGGCGCGGACGTATGGCGTATCCAGGGGCTTTTCGCGGCGCATCAGATAGCTTGGGACAATGACGTACACGCTGTACCAGCCGGCGAATTCCGTGCCGAGCTCGCGATTGACCGCCAAGATGTCCGGCCCGTATTTCGCGGCCAGTTCCTGCTTGAATTCGCGCAGGCCGGACGGAATCGTCCGCGAAATGGGCGTATGGATATAGCCCGGCGCGTAGGCATATGCCGGCAGCGGCGTGGCGGCCAGGAATTCCTCCCAGGCATCCGCGAGCTTGGCGTTATGCTCCAGCGTCAGCGTCATTTTGTTGAAGGCGATTTCATCGCGGTCGTAGCAGACATTGAGGTCCATCAGCCGTTCATTGAAGAGGCCTTCGAGGTGCTTGGCATACATCCAGGTGTCGTCTCGCAGGAAGCGCGGCCAAGCGTCAAAAAACTGTATGTCCATGGCGCTTTTGGTGCTGCCGGAGAGCATGAGCAAAAAAGGATAGACCATGGTCGCGCCGCCAATGATCAGGAAGGCGTAGATGCCGAGAAACAGCCAACGCACCTTCCACTGTTTGCGACCGATTGCTGAGATGATTGCCATAGTTGCGGTTCCCGTTGTTGGTAATGCGCGAAACCTTGCGCTTGAAAGAGAAAGAGTTGACTGGCGGCTCTGAACAGTGCCGCCTCTCCGAGGCTTTGATCCCGGGGGGGGCTCCGCCCCAGGTTCCGCTTCGCTCCACCTGGGGTTACTCATGGTGCCGCCTCTCCGAGGCTTTGATCTCCCGGTAGGATGCCCCCCAGGCTGAAGCCTGGGTGAGGTGCCCTATTGGAATTGCGCCTTGCAGAGGCATTACAGTCTTGGAGTTTTGGTTGAAATCTTTCTGTAATTGTTTTCGGGTTGTGTTTGTCAGGCATTTAGTAGTGCCCCTACGGGGCACGATAAGTGAGAGGAGGCTTTCCCCAGGCTAAAGCCTGGGGTTAAGCATGGTAATGCCCCTACGGGGCAAGCGGCCCGACAGGGCTGCGCCACCCTGGGTGAGGGCGGCAAAAGCCCCAACGGGGCATGACATACCAGCCCAGGGCAAGCGGCCCGACAGGGCTGCGCCGCCCTGGGTGAGGGCGGATTATAGTTGGAGCCCTGAAAGGGCGCGACATATCCCTGAGTTACATACAGCAGGATAAAGTCTGAACGACATTCGGTACCTAAGAGCATATACGTATCCATCACAAGCTCTCGCCCGTTGACTATTTTTTCGCTCCGGCGGCGCGGAACTCGAGTTTGGAGAGGATTTGCAGCTGATAGACCGTGAAGCCGATCAGCAGGAAGCCAAGAATCCAGGCCATGGCCGTCGCCGGACCGAATTTCAGGTAGAGATAGGCCTTGTAGAAGATGTGCAGGCCGGCCACCTCGGTGCGACTGGCGCCGCCCGTCATCGCCATGATGAAAGCGGAATTTTCCCAGGAGCGGATGAAGACGCCGACGAACTGGATGATCAACAGCGGTCGCAGCATGGGTATGACCACGAAGAGTATCTTGTCCACGAAGGTCGCGCCGTCAATATCGGCGGCCTCGTAGAAATCATCGGCGATGCCCTTGAGCGCCGCCAGGTAGATGAGACAACCCGGGCCCATGCCGGCCCAGACCATGGGCAGCACGCAGCAGATCATGGCGGTCTTGGGATCTTCCAGCCAGCGATAGGGATCACGCATGGTCGCAAACAGACGCATGGGCACGGGCAGACCTGACGACGCATCAGCGAAGATCGGCGCCGTAAAGCGGCAGAAGAAGAGGAACATGAGCACGCCGGCGCAGAAACAGCCCAGGGCCGACAGGTAGTTCTCATGCACAAACAGCCGTTGCGCGAAGAAGAACATGATGAAAAAGAAGAGCAGGCCGATACCGATGAAGCCAATGGCCGGAATCTTGAGCACAACGGCATTGAGCACGCCGAATTCGGTCTTCTCGTAGAAGGAACGCCATAGATAGATCACCACCAGGCCCGTAATCACCGCCGGCAGGTAATAGACCGTGCGGAAAAACACTTTGCCGTAGGGTATTTCCTGCAACAGCACCGCCAGGATCACCGGCGGCAGGAAGGTCAGCATCACCACCAGGAAGCAATAACGCAGCGAATTCCAGACCGAGAGCCACCATTCGTTGTCCCACAGCACATTGCCGAAATTGTCCAGCCACACCCAAGTGGAATTGCCCATGATGCGGAAGTCCTGGAAGGCCATCGCCGAACCCATCACCAGCGGAATGTAGCGCCAGACCAGGATGGACAGCAAGGCCGGCAGCAGGAGGAAATAGGCCCAGCGATACTTGTAGAATTGCCAGCCGCCCTGCTCCACGCCCATGATCGGCGGCGGCGTGAAGACCTTGATGACGCGCCGGAACACCAGCGTGAAAGCGATCACGATGGCGGCCAGAGCCCCCGCTGCCGCCAGGCGGCGTTGCGCCTTCTGCTCGGGTGTGAGAATGCCGATCATCTTCTCGTTGGCGTCAGCGGTGCCCTTCTCCAAGAGTTTTTGCAGAATCTGCAAGCGTTCTTCGAGCTGTTCCGGCGTGGCCTGCTCGCGCGCCGCCGCCGTGCTCAAGGGCAGCTCGCCGGCGAGCGCCATGGTCTCGGCCACATTCATCGGCTTGGTCATCTGATGGTACACCAACTGGCAGTTGCGGCCGTAGGGCTCGGGCTTGCCGATCTCAATTGAGGTATTGAAGGTCTCTTCCCAGCCGGGCGGCGCCAGGCGTATCAAGTCCTCGTAGCCGAACATGCGCAGGTAGCGCGGATTGACGAAGCGCCCCAGACCGCCTTCCACCATCACCCGCGTGCGAATCTCCACGGCATCCCGCGATTCGGAAAAACGCAGATATTCCCAGGCCGCATCGCGGATCACCGGGTTGTCGCAGCCCGCGAAAATGCCTTGCATGCGCGAATTAAGCTCCGAACCGCGCCGGCGCACGCCATTCTCGTCCGCCGGCCCCCAGGGCACCGCGACCATGCCAACGATGTCCGGCTCGATGGTCGCGAAGAGACGCTCGTCA
>JAAZKQ010000825.1 GCA_012799755.1 Lentisphaerota bacterium
CCCGGAACAGTCATTGAAAAACTCCCCATCCGCCTCGACAAGGACACCGTATTCGCCGCTGCGGAATAGACGGCGGCTTTCCAGAGCAGCCTCGTAGAAACAGCAGTTTTCCGCATAATGATAGATTTTGCCACTGCGTTCCACCGCGTCACAGAGCCGGACGGCCTCCGCCAGATTTTGAACAGGCTGCACCTCGCTCAAAACATGCTTGCCCTGTTCGAGGGCCGCTATGGCACTGTCCGCATGGCGGTTGGCATAATTGGCGATGACAACGCACTCGCAGTCACTGCTGTAAAGCTCGGACTCATGCTGGCAGTAGCGGATGCCGGTGATTCCTGCCGCATTCAGTTTTTCAGAAACGCGTTGCAACTGCTTGCTGTCCGAATCACAGATAACTGCCACCTCGGCTTCCGGATGACCAAACAGCCCATCCATGGCAAAGTTTATCCCGCGTGTAGCCCCCAAAATCCCAATTTGACGTTTTTTCATGCTGCGCCTTTCGAGTTCGTGTTTGCTATTGGTTTTTCTCCGCCTAAAAGTGTATTATACCTGATAGTCGAAAGGTCTCCTATGGATAAAAAAATCAAAAAAGTGGACAAAACGGTTAAAAACAGTTTCGGCATGCCTTTTCTGCCGGATGCGGAGCGCTGTGGCATACGTTGTTCTCACAGCAAGGAATTTCGCATAGACCGCGCCTGTGATCCGTTTGGCAGTGTGTTGATATTGCATTTTCGCTCGGCGGCATTGATCCGCACCGAAAAGGGCATTGAAAGAGCTTTGCCGGGCGACTGCATGGTCCATGCTCCTGATTTTCCGCAGTTCCATACGGCAGTCCCGGAGGCGACTGTTGGTTATGTCAATGACTGGATACATGCCACCGCCGACAGTGTGCTCCCTTTCGTTCAGGATACTGGACTGCCTCTGAATCACCTGATCCGAACCAGGAACCCGGACTTGCTGGCAAGCGAAATTGCCTCCATACGGCGCGAATGCTTGTTGCCTGATGCACACAGCCCGGAGTTCATCCGTCTGGAACTGATGCTGATCCTTCGCAAACTCCTCCGGGCCAATGACCAGGAACTGCGCTTGCAAACAGCCTTTTCCGCTTCGGAAAAACGTTATTATCCAGTATTCTGCCGTTTGCGCGCCTTTTTATTCCAACATTGCAGTGAGGACCTTTCTCTTGCCGAGATTTCAGCCAGGGTCAATCTGAGCAAAGAACGCTTCGCCGCCTTGTACCGGAAGTTTTTTGCGTCATCGCCGTATTCCGATCTCATGGACGCGCGCATCATCCTGGCCAAGAGCATGTTGATTTCCGACAATGCTTCCCTGAAAGAAATTGCCACGTGTTGCGGCTGGCGTGACGAGCATTACTTTTCACGCTGTTTCCGGCAAAGATGCGGAATTTCACCCGGGGCATATCGCCGTGCACCCAGCAATGAAAAGCCTTAGTGCGCTGGGGAACGGAGGAGCTTTTTTGAGCAGCGCAAAGCACGAAACGCCCACCCAAAAGCATGGCAGAGAGGGGCCGATGCAGGCCGGCTTCGAGCTTATCGCCGGCCATGTCCGGCTTGTCCTTTCCACGGTAGGCGAGACAAAGTCGCTCTTCTGCCAATAGCTGTTTTGTGCATGCAGTGACTGCTGCTTGACTCTCTTTATAGAACCGGGAAGGCCCCTGTTTCGACCGAAGCCAGACAAGTTCCTGCTCGTAGACACGGCTGTTTTTCGCAAAGTCGGAAAGCGGCAGAAAAATTAATAAAGGCTAAGAAATAACAACGCAGAAGAAGTCCCATATATTAAGGCATGATTCTGGCAGGAAAGGCATGCAGTAAACTAGCCGAGCGTCGGAAGCCCACAGCAGCGACCAAGGTCATCTGGTCTGCGATGTCTGTTGCCAAGGCAGGAACGTGGCAGACTTCCTTGTGCCATGATCTGAGAACGCTGGTCAAGAGAGAGCGCTTGTGAAAGACTACACAACGGAAGCGGATGCAAGAATACTCGTTGACGACCTGTTGCGTCAGGCGGGCTGGGACCCGGCCGACAAATCACAGGTTGTTACCGAGTTTTCTGTCATCGCGGGGAGCGCTTTTGCGCCCTATGGTGATCATCGGGACGATTCGTCTGTGCCGCTCTTAATTGACGGGGAAAACGTTCCGTCCGGTCGCGCTGACTATGTGCTGCTCGACGGGCGCGGTCGTCCCCTTGCCATCATTGAGGCAAAGCGTGCTGCCATCGAACCCTATGCGGCCAAACAACAGGCTTTGCCGTATGCCAAGCTGCTCGGAGCCCCATTCATCTTTCTGACAAACGGGGAGCTGATCTACTTCTGGGACTACACGAAGGATGACGCCCGTATCGTCAACTCGTTCTTCAGCCGTCGAGACTTGGAGCGGCAGG
>JAAZKQ010000826.1 GCA_012799755.1 Lentisphaerota bacterium
AGCTGTTGTCACCGCTGATCCAATCCGTGGCCACGTCGTCGGGACAGCCCGGATTCCTGAAAGTCTGCAACCAATTCGAGCAAATCAGCACTTCCGGACGATGCTCATGCAGCGCTGTCACGTAGCGGGCGACGTATTCCTTAAAGCTGTCCATGGTGAATTGCTGCCACTCGGGCCAGTGTGGATCATCCAAGCTCGTCGGCGCTTCCGCCAGACCGCTGCGCTCCCGGAAGGCAGCCAGGCAGCGCGGGCAATAGCAGGGTTCCACCGCCCACAGCTCACCATCCATCCAGAAACCGTCAATCTCATAACGGTCAACCAGCTCTTTCAGCTGCGGAATCAGCAGCTTCTCCAGGTAGGGACCACGTGGGCACATCTTCTCAGAAGGCTTTGCCGGGTCCGAGCCGGGCGCCGGCACCACGGCCCATTCGGGATGCTTCTGCGCCGCGGCGCGATCCCAGATGCCCGAGTAATGACAATGCAGCGGCATCTTCAACTGCTGCGTCGCCTCCCGCCACTGCTTGAGCGCGTCCTTAACCACGCCCGGCGAGGTCGTGCCGGCCGGCACCGTCGTCGGCCAGCTGGTCATGCCGGGATGTCCCTTGCAGTCTGTCTGCACAAAATCCGGCCGCAGCTGTTTCAGCGCCGGCACCAGCTCCTCCAACCCGCAACGCGTACCCAATTCCCTGTCTTTGTCATTGGCATGCAGATCATAATGCAGCCCGAAGTAATAGCGTTTGCCGTGCCATCTGCCATTTTCGAAACTCATGCTGCCCACCTGGCTTGTTTGTGCTCATATCCTGCGCTGTGCGCACCTTTCTGACCGCCCCGTCTTACCGTACCGCCAAAGACCTATTTGACAATAGCCCCCTCGGGATTGATTTTAGAGCTTACCTGCTTACTCTAACTCCAGGTCATCTGCCCTATGAATATCTCCATCAGCCACTGCGGCCTTCCTTTGACCCAGGCCGTCGCCCTGCCCAAACCCTATAGCTGGGACCTCCGCTGCGCCGGCCGCGGCACCTGCGGCCGCTGCCGCGTCACCCTCCTCGCCGGACGCTACCGCGTCGCCGGCAAGGAACTCGACGTCACGGCACCCACCAGCGCCCTGGCCTGCCAGACCACACTGCTCAGCGACGAAGGACTCATTGACGTTCCCAACAGCGCATTGTGCATCCCCAATGGCCAGATTCATGCCCTCTGGGACGGACCATCCCTGCCCAAGCGCGACGAATGCGTCATCGCCGTTGACCTCGGCACCACCACTGTCGCCGCCGTCAAAATCCGCAAGGGCGAAATCATCGCCTCGGCCTCCTGTTACAACCAGCAAAGCCGTTTTGGCGACAATGTGATCAGCCGCATCAGCCAGGCCGCCGCTCCCGCCACTCTCGCCGCCATGCAGCAAGCCGCCGTCGCCTCCATCAACAGCCTGCTCGCGGAATTGGCTGCCGACGACGCCCAGCGCCTCGCCATCGCCGGCAACACCGTCATGACCACCATCCTCTGGGGCATTGACCCCACGCCCATCGGCGTCATGCCCTTCACCCCACCCCTGCGCGTCTTCCCCCAGCGCCGCGCCGACGAACTCGGCATCGCCCTGCCCGACAAGACACCGATCCTGGCACTGCCCGCCATCGCCGGCTATGTCGGCGGCGATCTCACCGCCGGCATCCACGAATGCCGACTGGCGCCCTTCGAGATGCTTATTGATGTCGGCACCAACTGCGAGATCGTTCTGCGCACCAACGATGGACTCTTCTGCACCGCCGCCGCCGCCGGGCCCGCTTTCGAAGGCGCCGCCATCCCCAGCGGTTCTCGCGCCATTCCCGGCGCCATTGACCATGTCAACCCCGACTGGTCCTACAGCGTCATCGGAGGTGGTAAGCCCAGCGGCCTCTGCGGCTCCGCCATGGTTGACATCCTCTACGCTGGTCGCCAAGCCGGCTGGCTCAATGCCTGCGGACGACTGCAAGCCGAGCTTCTCGGCAAACGCTACCGCCGTGACGGTAATTTGCAGCTGGTGGATATCGCCCCCGGCGTGGCTCTCTCGGAAGCCGACATCGAACAGCTCCTCAAAGCCAAAGCCGCCGTCTATGCCGGCATGCAGTCGCTGTTGGAATACTGCCGCTGCCCCGTCGAGCAACTGCAACGCCTCATCCTCGCCGGCGGTTTTGCCCGCTATCTCAATCTTGAGCACGCCGTCGCTATCGCCATGCTGCCCCACGCCAAAACGCAGGTTGTCGGCAATACCAGTCTTGCCGGCGCCGCTCGCCTCGCCGTTGAGCCCGGCATCATGGACGAACTACTCGCAATCATTGCTCAACCCGAGGATGTGCCCCTCAACAACATCGCCAGCTTCGAAGAAAACTATATTGACGCGCTCTTCCTCCCCTGATCATACCCACCACCGCCGCACAAAGCCCGCAGTACGACCGGGAAACGGACGCCATCCTGGTAAAAGTGGACAAGAAAGACAGGCGTGGACAACATGTGCCATCGTCCATACTGTCCATAGCAGCTGACAGAAACAACAGTTATCAACGGGTGACCGATTACCTCGCCAAGTAACCGGTCACTCTTTGATAAAGTGGACATTGTGGACATTGTGGACAAGCACCTGTTTCCTGGCCGTTTTGCGGCACCATCCACGCTTGTTTTCCGGCCGTGCTGCGGGCTTGTAGCCTGCGGACCGTGGGGAATGACACCTTGGA
>JAAZKQ010000827.1 GCA_012799755.1 Lentisphaerota bacterium
CGACAAGCCCCGCTTGCCCGCCGTCCATATTGTCCATAGCAGCTGACAGAAACAACAGTTATCAACGGGTGACCGCTTACGCAAGTTCAACATAAAAAATCGCCGCAGCTTGCGTTGTATTTTTTTTCGGTTTACAATAGGCGCTAAAATGGTTCATAAATTCGATTTGAGAGAAAAATCATGAGTGTAAAGACTTCAGCACCTGCCGTTGGGCGGCCTCCGCGATATGTTGAGAACGAAAAGGTTTTGCGCCGGCGCATCTTGGCAGATTATTACAGTGGCAGTGGTTTAATGAAAACAAACTGCTGCCTTCTCATGTTGCTGTTGCTGCCCTTCGCCGCGGCAAAGGGCTTGGAGCTGGAGCTCTTCAGCGATCCACCCCTGCCCGCAACAGACGTGATCCAAAATCCAGGCTTCGAAGGAAATGGCTTTTGGCTTCAAGGCGGTTTTTGGAGGGGAAAGGGCGAAGTGGAAATTGTTGACGACATGGCTCGTAGCGGCGGACATTCCCTCCGCTTCGTCGGGCTTTCAGAAAATGCCGCGGGACAGATGCCGTCCAACGAATTCACGCTTCGCACTGATATTCCTTATCGTTTAGATTTCTGGGTGCGCTCTTACAGGGAAACCCCAACTGGCGGAATGGTGCGCCTGGAGTATCGCAGCGAAGGATCGGATATCCTGCCAGACGGCGTTGATGCCCAGATTGTGCCTCTGGTAAAAATTCCGGAAAGCTGGCTGCGCTTCTCGGCGCCGCCCAAGTCGGTCACGGCAAAAACACAAATGCTCTTCTGGCAGCCGCGCAGCAAAGACGAGCGTCGAAGATACAATGTGATTGACGATAACATCATCGTATTCCCAAAGAGCAATTTTGGTGATCAGGACCATATCCGGGGCAGGATGAAAATCATCGCTAGCGGCCTGGGGGTGGTTTGGTACGACGACATCTCATTGCGGCCGCTGGAAACGTGGCTCACATACAGGGTCAGAGCAAGCGGCTCGGCGTCATTGCAAATAGTGGACAAGGCGGGAAAAGTGTGGCTCAAGGAGAAATTCGACGGGACGCGCAGCGGCGCCATACTTGTTCCGGTTGACAGTGCATATCGGCTTGAAGTAACATCAGCGTCAGGAGAACAAAGTTATGTTGCTTACCCGGAATAAAAAGATATTTGTTAATCTCTATGTACTTTGTGTGTTGCTTGCCATGCTCGTTGCCAATGCCGCAGAACAAAAGGATAAAGCTCTTCAGGAAGAGTACGACCGCTTATTGCTCGGCCAGGACCAAGCCCGAGAGGATGGGCGGAAACCAGGGATCAAACTGGACATTGCAGAAGTGGAATTGCCGTGCCTTGTCCCCAAGGCGGAACATGCCTTCCCCATTCCTGATGTGAAAATCGCCGCGGGCAGCTTCCTTAAGGACGGCGAGCGCGCGTATCTCATCGGCGCGGAGGCCGGGCTTACCCGTCACCCTTTCCTATATCGAATATTAGGAGTTGACTGGGTTCAAATCCAAGGTTCAGAATATTTGAATAACCTTGTTCGCGAAGAGCAGCAAGGCGACACCATCAAAGTAAGCTTCCGCAGGCCCAAGGAGCTGGAACAGGGACTCAGGGAAACCCTTGCAAACGGCTTCCTTGCCTATGTGGAACTGATGGAGGAGAATTCTTTTTTAAAGTGCTACCCAGCCCTCAGCAACAACGCGAAAGACTTGTTTGTCACTATCGGTCACTTCTATCTTTTTCGTCATGAACATCCGGAAGCATGGAAACTCCGTGCCAACGCCCTGAAGACTTGTCTCGCGGTCAGCGGCGCCTACCCGGTGTTTGCGTATGAACTGTTCAATGAAGTAGGATTTACGGATTACGGGGCGTCGGCCTTGGCTGCCTTCCGGGCGCAGGTGATGGCCCAACATCAGACCATCGAGGCCGCAAACAAGGCCTGGGGAACGGCGTTCAAGAGCTTCGCGGAAGTCGAACCACCTCGCAAAGGCAACGGAGGCGATGCCAGTTTCACCGTTTTAGGCAAGAACGTTTCACAACCGCTTTGGCTGGAATGGTTGAAGTTCAGCGAAAAACATTCTGCCGAGGCCTTCCAGAAATCCGCTGCCTTGGTCAATGCCTATGATCCGAACGCTTACACCACAATACAGACTCATTGCCAGTATTTCTATGATTACGGGGCTCATGGCGTCAATCCCATGCTCAAAAGCCAGTCGGAGGACTTCTACGGTGATGAGTCAAGCATCACATACCAATATCAGGTGGAAGGGGAAGAGAGCCAAAAAGATATTAACAAAATGCTGCGTAGCTTACTCTGGCTCGACTATTTGAGTGGCATTCTGCCAGCCAAACCCCAGGCTAGTGAAGAGACCTGTGTAAGCGGCGGCTTTGTCAGCCTTGAGGATTTGCCGAAAGTAGTGGATATGCGGCATGACCGCTGGAAGTTCATGCCCGACAACGAGGAAGTCGGCTTGAAAGCCGGTTTCGCAAATCCTGACTTTGACGACCGTTCCTGGCAAACTATCAGCGTGCCGGATATGTGGGCCAACCAAGGGCATCCCCAGACACGCTTTGCCTGGTACCGACTCCATTTTTCTGTACCGCCAGAACATATGAATCGCCCACTTTACCTCAACGGCTCGCAACTCGCCGATCAGGCTGTGATCTATTTGAACGGCCGGCAACTGCATCAGACAAAACGCTGGAACGATCAATTCGGGCTGGAGATTAGTAGAAAGATCAAGCAGGAAGACAATGTATTGGCTATCAGCATCAAAAATGATTACTTCGAAGCAGGGCGCTATTGGGGAGGCATCCGTGGCAACATCGGCGTTGATTTGCTCGACGGGGGAAAGGTGATTCCTCTGGAGAGTGGGCAGTTGCGGAGTTTCGTGTGGGAGCGGGCTCTGCACGGTGAAGCCGGAGTCTTCCTCTCCTATGCCTATGCTCCTGAGGGCTTCAGAGGTTCCCTATTCAATCCGGAGAGGATCAGCCTGGCGGCGTTTAAAGGCATTCCCCAGGCCAAGGCCGAAATCGCCAGTGTGGGCAATCTTATCCTGGAGAAGAAACCCCGTTGGGAAGGTCAGGCGGCTTTAGTCTATCCATTGGAGAGCATGCGCGCTCATATCCACAAAGACCTCGCTGAGATGATCCGCGGCCCACTATTAGCCGAATTGACGAAATGGTATGCAGGACCGCTGCTTGGCGGCATTCCATTGGAGGTGGTATCCAATGATTCTCTGACCGCAGGCGTCCCATCTCGCTTTCGCGCACTGCTGATGCGGAGCAATAAACGAATACCCGCCGCTCTGGTCGAGCAGCTGCAAGCCTATGTTGCCGGGGGAGGAATTTTGATCCTTGACGCCCTGTCGTTGGAGCGGGATGAGCTCACGCACAGCGTATTGGCGTTGGACGACTTGCTCGGTTGTTCGCGGCGTGGAGCAGTCAAAGCGGAGGGTTCCGTTGATCTCAGTGCCTTCAACTGTGGCAAAGAACCGGTCGTCGCCAACGCAAGCGATGGCTTGGGAGGCGTGGCAATCGAACTCAAAGCTGCTGAGGCGCTTGCTTCCGACACTTCGGGTTTCCCGGCCATCACGCTCAACCATGTCGGCAAAGGGAAAGTCTACTTGCTGGCCAGGGAGTTCTCCGAAGCTGCCACCCGCCAGTTGCTGCAAGCTATCCTGGCGCGGGAAGGACTTGAACCCCCTATCAAGCTCAAACGAGACAAGCCCATATCATACGTGGAGCGGCATTTGTTGGGAAAAGACGGGCGCTATCTCCTTTATTTGCACAACTGGGGCGGCGGCATGCCGGAAGCCGCTGTGACGCTGGCCGAGAGTTTGAACCAAGGCGTTTATCGAGTCAGAGATTTGGAAAGCGGCAAGGTGCTCACTGAGGCGATCAGTAGCGATGAGCTGAAAACGACGGGGCTGAAAATCAAGCTGCCCAGCCAAAGCCCTGTGGCCTTGCTGCTGGAACTGCGAGAAGTCGAGCCGTTAGCCCTCAAAGGATTGACGGCGGAACAGCGCCAATGGCTGAATTTCCTGGCGCGTCCGGCGCCAATAGGGGTTCCCACCCAAAAACGGGTCTTGTTTGACGCCGCCCACATCAACCAGTACTCCCGTATTTCGCTGTTGACGGCAGCCAAAGCATTGGAAGACCGGGGCTATGAAGTCAACACTGCACTTGGGCCGATAACCAAAGACGACATGAAAACCTACACCGATCATATTGCCAAAGAAACACTGTCTGACTACGGTGTCCTCTTTGTGGGTGGCCCCAGGACAATGCAGGGCCTTGAGGGCGAAATCGTGGCGGAATGGGTCAAAGGTGGCGGCAGCGTCTTCCTCTGTGGCAATTGGTTCCGCGGGCCGCACGGCTGGTTGAGCAACGCCCAGTTGAATAGAACGTTGTGCAGTAAATTTGGGGCATCAATTAGTAACGAGAGCTTTGAGGATAAGACCGACAACTCCGCGGGCGACTCCAGCTATCCGGTCTTCTCATGCTTGGCTGACAACGAATTAACCAAAGGCGTGAAGGAGCTGCACAGCCAAGGCATGGCGGTTTTATCCGCGCAAGACCCGGCCTGGCAGACTCTGGTAGAAGGAGGCAAGACCTCAAGTCATCCCGGCAAGCCGGCGCTCGCCATCCGGAAGTTCGGAAAGGGGAGAGTGGTGCTCTGCGGCGATTCGGCTTGGCTCAAGCCGACAATGTTGGAGCAAGGCGACAACCGGACACTGTTCCTCAATCTGATGGAATGGCTATCGAATGCAAGCAATGAAAGACATGATGGCAAAGATTTGAAGTAATTGTTGCTTTAAGCTGTGGGCTTGCAGCCCGCAGCGTGACATGACCCCGCAAACGGCGCTTTGCGTCCCGCTGCCCGACATAATCCAAGCAAACGGCGCCCGTCCGCCCTCAAAGACTGACCGGATTGCCTCCTTTCGTGTAAGCGCTCTCCCCATTGATACTCGTGCCCGACCGTAGTAGAAGCCGCCTTCCTGACATGGCCCGCCGGCCTCCCCTATACAAAAAATTCCGTGTATTCCGTGTATTCCGTGGTTAAAACCGTTTGGAATTGATGGGGCGTTGTTCAATGGGTGATCGGTTCCCCGCCCCCTGTGGATAAATCCAGATTGATGCTCGAAAAAGCTTCCCCGGGAACCTACATTAGAACCTAGTTGCCGGGCCTCGCGACGGCCTCTTTCAGGAGTTCACTTTCACAGCCATAGAAGGGGTTTTTATGCGTACATTTTGCCTGTTGGCGATGACCTCGGCATGCCTGTCGGCATTATCGGCGACGGCAGACACCAGGATCATGACGGATTTTACGGACGACACGCAGTTCGTGCTTAATAGCGGCACCAGTAAACTGTCCGCTGACGGCAAGACGCTGCTGATTGACAGCCGCAGCCTGCCCGAAAACGCCGTCTGGAGCTGGCAGTTCCGGACGAAGCCGGGCCTGCTGAAGCCTGACACGAACTATGTCGCGCGTTTCCGTTGCCGGATCTTTGGCGAGAGGTCGGAAGACCGCTGCCTGCATTTCCTTAGCCGGCCATTCAGCTATACAGGCCCCGAGCACGATACCTTGCGACGGAATCTCTACTCGGCAGAACCCGAACAAATGCAAAAAATGGTCTTCCGCACCGGCACGGACATGGAGGACTATGCCTTCCAGATACATACCTTGCGACGCATCCAGGCCGAAATCAGCGATTTCACTCTCGAAGAAGGCAGCGGCGAGCTGTTCACGGCAATGGCTGCTGAGCCCGCGCACTATAGCGGCGACTTGGGCGCACTGCCGACGGGCGCCAAGGAATTCACTGTGGAACGACCACGGCCCAAGGACAGCGCCGTCACCGTCCGCGCGGTGGACTTTGGCTTCAGTGAGGACGCCGAGGACAACACTGTCGCGCTAAAGAACGCCATCAAGCACTGCAAGGAGAGCGGCGCCGCCGTCCTGGAACTCGCTCCGGGTAGCTACCGGATGACAGCAGATGATGCAGTCGTCTTTGACGCCATGAGTGACTTCACGCTTGACGGCAAGGGCGCCAAGCTGGTCTTCCTCAAGAAGGCCGGCACCAATTTCTTGCTGCGCTACTGCGAGCGGGTGGTACTGCGTGATTTCAGTTTTGACTGGGATTGGTCGGTGGACCCGCTGGCCAGCGTGGTCGAGGTCGTCGGTGTCGGCGAGAAGACTGTTGATTTCAAGTTTTTGGACTACGAGCGTTTTCCGCGGCGCGATCCGCGCATCGCCATTGTCAGCAGCTTTGATCCGGTGACGCGTTCAGTGGGCATTGAGGGCGGCTTTGATCGCGGCTTTGAATTCGTCGTCGGTCGCAATCCCAAGCCCGAGACAGAATGGCTTGGGGACAATGTGCTGCGGGTCGCCGTCAACCATCACAATCCCTTTCAGCCAGGTCAGCTGTTCCGCATGCAGCATTATTATTACGATGGCTGTGGCATTGCCATGAACGGCAATCGCCATTTGACGATTGAAGACGTACACATCCTATCCTGTACCGGCCACGCACTTCTCGTTGACAACATCCAGCAGTACTGGCATTTCCTGCGTGTGCGCATTGCTGCGCCGGCAGACGACCCGCGCCGCGTTATCACCTGTACTGCCGACCATTGCCATATTGTCAAGTCGCGCGGTTTCTTCAAGATGGAAGACTGTGAGTTCAGCCTGGGAGCGGATGACTGTCTGAACGTCCATGACACCTCGGGTTTTGCGCGCAAGACCGGCACCCACACCGTCACCACCCAGAACGTGCGCGGCATCAGTGCCTATTCGCCGGGTTCCATTGTGGAGTTGCGCCAGGGCGACTATTCGCCGTCGGGTTTCCGTTCGGCGGTCACCGGCACGAAAACACTGGACGCCAAGAAGGGCATCCACGAAATCAGCTTTGCCGACCCCGTGCCGGAGCAGCATTATGACGGCTTTGTGATGTTCAACTGGACCTTCGACTCGCGCAATGTGATCGTCCGCAACTGCTTCTTCCATGATAACCGGGCGCGGGGATTGCTGCTGCTGGGGCGGGACATTACGGTCGAGAACAACCTCTTCCGCCACAATGAGATGGGCGCGATCAAGATCGAGACCGGTTACACCTTCAATGTGTGGAGCGAGGGTTACGGCGTGTCCAACGTCGTCATCCGCAACAACCGCTTTGACACGGTCAATCCCCGGGATGTGGGCAATGACGGCAAGGCGCGCGATATCTACATCGGCGTGTACATGAAGAGCGACCCCTCAACGGAACGCACCCAGTACCCGATCTTGTCCGACTTGCTTTTCGAAGGCAATACCTTCATTGACAGCTTTGGGCTCATCGCTTTCATCAGTTCTGCCGGCAATGTGACCTTCCGTGACAACGTCTTTGTGAACAACACGCCGCGGCGCAAGCCGCTGCCCTTCCGGGCGAGTTTCTTCGTGACCCACGCCACCGATGTGCGCATTGTCAATAATCGCTATGTGACCTCGCCGCTGGTGCCGCCGCCGGGCGTGTACAGCGATCCGGACACGGTCAAGGGCCTGATCGTCGCCGGCAATCGCATCGTCAGTGAAAAAGAGTAGGGCGGTGTTTTGTTACGGCTAAAATGCTTTGCAACTAGTCATTGACTAAGCGTTATACAGGGTTGAAAAGGATGATTTCCATGACAAAAGTGATGTGTACGACCGCGTGTTGCCTGAGTGCCGGCATTGGCTTGGCGGCGGAGACCATTCCGCTGCAGCAACAGTCTGTGCCGCCGGTGTTTGAGTCCGTGGATGTGTTGGTGCTGGGCGGCAGCAGCCGTGCCGTGGTCGCCGCTTCGGCGGCAGCAAAACGCGGTCGGCGCGTGGCCTTGATTTCCTCGCGACCCTACCTGGGCGAGGACCTTTGCGAGACGTCCCGCTACGTCGAAATGACCGCTTACGCGCAGTCCGAGCTGCCCTTGTTGCGCTCAATGAGCCAAGCGCCGGAAGCCCTGGGCGGTCTGCCGCCGACACTGTCCTTCACCTATACAGCCAGCCTGCCCTCGGCGCCGCGCCATGCCGATACCAAGGACCAAAGTGTCCTGCGCAACCGCAAGCTTCTCAACGCCGCGCAGGGCAGCGTGCAGTACGATGGTGATGTTGATATTGACATCACCCTGGAGCAGGAGAGCGAACTGGACAACGTCACGGTTCTCGCCTACCAGCGCGAGGACTTTATCGTCAAGAGCGCCACGGTTTCAGTACGCCAGGCCGACGGCAGCTACCGCGTGGTCGGCAGCTGCGAAAACAGCCTGCTGGATGAGGTGTTTTTCGACAAGCCGAAGGCGTTGCGGATAGCGACGCCGGGCCTGCGCGCCCGGCAGCTGCGTCTGAGTCTGCAACGGGCGGCTGGCATCAAGCGTCTGCTGCTGAGCGAGATTTGCGTGCAGACGCCGGCGATGGCGGCCGAGGTTAAGACTGCTGAGAAAGTGCTGCCGCCATATCCCATGCAGATCAAGCGGGCGCTCGACGCCGAACTGCTGGACAATGGCGTGCAGTATCTCTACAACTCGGAGCCTGTCGCCGTGTTCAAAGACCAGGCTGCTGCTATTAGCGGCGTGGTGATTGCGAATCGCTCGGGCTTGCAGAGCATCGCCGCCAAAGTGATTATTGACGCTACAGAGAATGCCACACTCGTACAACTGGCCGGAGTGCCCCTGCGCCCCTTGCAGGCCGTTGAGCATGAGTTCACCCGCTATGTTTTGGGCGGCAGTGGTCCGGCGCCGGCGCAGGGCAGCGTCACGCGCTGGCCGCATGACATCCAGATTACCGGCGGGCATGGTCGCTTGGAGCCGTTGCAGCCGGTATGGGAATACCGCTTCAAGTTGCCGCTCAAGGAGCTCAACATACAGGAGTTGATGGCCGTCGAGCAACAGTGCCGCGATTGGAGCTGGAGCTCGAATATCGTTGAGTATACCGGCCGCCTCAAGCATCGCGTGGCGAACCGCATTTTCTCTCGCCAAGCCAATGAGTGCAAGGTGGCGGTGGCGGCGCTGGACCTGGCGGCGTTCCAACCGGCGGCGCTGGATAATGTGCTGGTGCTGAGCCATAGCGCGGACCTCTGCGATGATATGCAGGAAGCCATGCTGAATATTGAAACCTCATTGCAGATCGGCATGCGCGTCGGCGAGCAGGCCGCAGCGCTGGCGCAGGGCCGAGCGCAAGGCAATCTGCCGGTAGCCGGCAGCAGCCAGTCGCCGC
>JAAZKQ010000828.1 GCA_012799755.1 Lentisphaerota bacterium
CATCAAGCCGGCTTCAGCCAGTTCGCGCAGATTATCCTGCGTACCCGACGCAAAAACGACCTCGCCTTGCTTCAGAGCGACGCCCTCCTGATCAACGGCCGCCGCCCGCGGCGCAATCTTCCGCGCCGACAACTCACCGACCTTGTTCAGCCGGCATTCATAGAGCGCCAAGGCGGCGTCCGCGTCGGCCGGTGCGCCGGGAAATTTGCCTGCGTCCTTGAAGTTGTTTTCGTGCAGTTGGCTGAGTTCAGCGACCACCGGCGTCTTGAGGTGGAAGGCCAGGTCGGGATTGTCGAGGTAGAAATTGTCGGCCATGCGTCTTTCTCCGGCGGGCTGTCTTTGTTGCCACGATGCCGCGCGGTGCTACCCGGGCAACTGTGCCGTCTTCAGTGCGTGACGGGGAATGTTGTAATCTCCGAGGGGGTATGGCAGTTCATTGAGTTCACGACCGTGCATATCGCAGAGCAGCGAAGCGAAAATGTGCAGCTCGTGCAGACTGCCTTCCTGGATGGCGGTGACGGTGAGGTAGCTCAGGATGCAAGCAATGATTTCCTTGCGCAGGCACATGTGGTACTTTTCCCGCGGCCGGCGCCGTTGCTCCCAGTTCCGGGTAACGTCAATGACGTTGAAACTGGAATCGAGGAGGCAGAAACGACCTTCGTACATGCAGATGCCCGATACCCAGCCGCAGAGTTTGCCGATGCGCTGGGCAAGAAGACAGAGCAGCACGGCGGAGCCCGCATGAGTCTCAAGGACATCGCCAATGGTGTAGTATTCGAAGCGCATGCCGAAATCCGGCGGCACCGCGAAGCCCTGATTGATCATGAAGCTGCGCATCTGCGCCGTGCTGGTTTTGCTGCGGTGAAGGGTCGCGGCCAAGGTGCGGGCCTGCTCATCCAGCTCATCAACTGTGCGGCGGGTGTCCGCCAGTACATTGATGGCCAGGGCGGCATCCCAAGCGCTGAAATTAGGGTTGTCAATCTGGCTGAGAAAGTGGTCTCGCAAGCGCCTGCGGGCAATGACGTTGGACAGCTGGTGTATGCGACGTCGCAGCTTGGGATTGTCGCAATCCTGATGTTTGGCGATGAATTTGTCAATGCCCTTCATGCTTAGCAGGGGTTCCATGGCTAGTGAAGCGACTTGGCCTTCATCGTCATCCAGAAGCTTCAGCAGCGCATTGAGAGTCTGCCTGCTTAATCGCGTGTCGGTCATGGGGGGCCTCCGTATGTCAAATCCCCTCGTCTTTCACGGCGATTGGGGCGAGAGCTTGTTCTCTGGCCATTTGTTCTTCGTAATGGCGCCTGCGCTCTAAGACCTGCTTAATATAGCTGCGGGTTCCCGGAAAACTAATCTTTTCGAGGGTGATTGGCAGCTCCGGGGAGCTCGGCAACCAGAGCTTGCTGACCCGTCCGTAGCCGGCATTGTATTCGGCCAGCTGGAGAATGTCCTTGGACGCATATTTTTCCCAATGCCGGCCAGTCCAGGCGAGGTACCAAGCCCCGATTTCAATGTTCAGCGCGGGGTTCTCAAGCTCTTTGGCGGAGACTTTTGGTCGCGGGTTGCGCCGGCGCCATTCTTCCACGGCGCCGGGAGTGAGCTGCATCAGGCCGATTTCGCCTTTGTCGCCGACGCAGGTCGGGTCGAAACGGCTTTCCTTCCAGATCACGGCTTTGATCAAGGCCGGCGACAGGTCATGGCGAAAGGCCGCATCGTCAATGAGTGGCGTCAACTCCCGCTCATGCTTCACCACTGCCCGTTCCCGAAGGAGAATGAACAGCGCCGCCGCGCTGCCAAGCGTGGCGCTTAGGACCACGGCGAGGAGCAACAGGCCATAGAGCAATTTATGTTTGCGAAGTTGCTGTGACATGCCCGCAATATATACCGCTTTTTATCCGCAGATTACGCAGCTTGGCGCAGATTTGGGGCGGCATGTCTCGCATCGCCGCTGCGCGGCAATTCACATGTAACCGGTCACCCATTGATAATTGTTGTTCCCGCAAGCTACTATGGACAGTATGGACAATATGGACAGTATGGACGGCGAGCGAGCAGGTGTTGTCGTCCATCGTGTCCATATTGTCCATGTTGCGCCGTAGGCGCTTAACCATGCTTAACCCCAGCCTTCAGGCTGGGGTGGCGAG
>JAAZKQ010000829.1 GCA_012799755.1 Lentisphaerota bacterium
CCGGCACCAGCCGCGGCCATCCATGGTTGATCCGCTCGTAAGCCGCTAACTCCTCGCCGGCCTTTTCAGCATGGCCCGCCGGTACCGCAATGCGGAGCTCATTGCCGGCATACTCGACCCGATAGGGCACGCGACGGGACGCCAACGCTGCCAGCCATGGATTTAAGCGCGCCGACGATGGCACAAAATACACCTCGTCGCCGGTATTGTCGGTGATATTGTCGTCAGGCAGCTTGGCAACGGCGGCGATCAGTCCATTCGTCGCAGCGGCGCCGTCCTGAGACGGCTTCAGAGGCGCTGTTTCCTGGCTTTGTTCTTTCTTGCCACACATTGTCCTGTCTCATCGTTTTGGCATTTAAGCGCCTTTGGCACGGCCTAAGATACCCAGGGCTGATTCCGGCTTGTCGTCGTCTTGGCGAATGCAGAGCCTCTGCCGCTTTGTGGCCAAGGATGCCGGCACTTGGTTTTTCGTTTGCGGGGTCATGTCACGCTGCGGGCTGCAAGCCCGCAGCACGGTCGGGAAACGGATGCTTGGTTTTTCGCTTGCGGGATCATGTCACGCTGCGGGCTGCAAGCCCGCAGCACGGCTGGAAACAGGCGTGCTTGGTTTCGCTGAACGGCCGGAAACAGGCGTTTGTCCACCATGTCCACCATGCTTAGTAACCGGTCACCCATTGATAATTAGCCGTTCCCGCAAGCTGACATGGATGGACAGTATAGACGATGCACATGCCTTTCCGTCCGCCTCGGCGACCTTTGCTCTTTGACTTGCCTCGGAGAGGCAATACCATGAGTAACCCCAGGTGGAGCTGTGCGAAGCACTGCGAAACCTGGGGTAGCGCCGCCCACAAGACCAGAGCCCCGGGGGGGCGACACTATCGCAATGTTGACACACGGCGGCAATTGAAGACACATAAGCAAGGCCTTTTTTTGTTTTTGTGCTGCATTGCTGGTGTTGGTTCATGTGTCGCCTTTCCAAGGCTCTGATTTCGGGAGGATGCCTTGCCCCAGGTTCCGCTTCGCTCCACCTGGGGTTACTCATGGTGCCAGCTCTCCGAGCTTGCTTTTCAACGAGTGCTTGTGTCGCGCACTGAGGCCGGTTATCAATGAGTGACCGATTACCAATGCTTACATTTTATCCGTGCCGGTATTCTTGACTAATATAACGGGGAACGGTATAATAACCCTACTTTTCGTACTAGAGCGTGCCTGTTATGGGGAGATATGCCGGTCGCCAGGCTGGGGCCTTTCTTGGTGGCTTTGAGCGAGGGGGCCGGGCGCTTGTCGTTTTTGCCTTCGGGTTGTTGGAGTTGTTTCGCTATATTCTCGGGCTATGTTAGTTGTTCTGCTTTAACTGAAGCGCAGCACCTAACTTATAGCATTGTAACGTATTACCTACCGCACAATATGGAGGCATTATGTCCTTGACGAAGCGTGATTTAGTGGTTCGAGTCGCTCGCCAAACCAATCTGAAACAGAGTGAAGTGATGGATGTCGTTCAGCTGACGCTGGATACCATTACTGAAGAACTCGCCGCCGGTCGCAGCGTTGAATTCCGCAATTTCGGCGTGTTTGAAGTCATGCGCCGCAAAGAACGCATTGGTCGCAATCCCAATGAACCCGCGACCGAAGTGAAAATTCCGGAACGCGCCGTCGTCAAGTTCAAACCGGGTAAAGAAATGCGCAAACTGGTGCTCAAACTCGACCCGCAGGACCTCCCATAAGACGGCGCTGGTCGTTCAAAGTGTATAGACAATGACGGTTTCTTTGAAGCCAGCCTTGGGCTGGCTTCTTTTTCTTGCCCTGTGGCAGGCGAGCTGACGCGATGGCGCGAGGCTTGCCCAGCCTCCAG
>JAAZKQ010000830.1 GCA_012799755.1 Lentisphaerota bacterium
CTTCAAGTTGTGCGAGACTAGTATGATCGTCAGGCGACGATTGAGTTCCCGCAACAGGCTGTAGAGCTGGTGGCGGCTTTCCGGGTCAAGATTCGCGCCCGGTTCGTCAAGCAGCAACAATTCCGGCTCGGAAGCCAGAGCCTGGGCAATCAACACCCGCTGTCGCTCGCCACCCGACAGAGCTGAAAAGGAACGGCTGCGGTGATTGCCCAGCCCGACACGCTGCAACGCATCCTGCGCCGCCTCGCGGTCTGCACGCCGGTAGGGCCCGAAGCGGTGCCGGTCAACCCGCCCCATGAGTACTACGTCCAGAACCGTCGCCGGGAATTGCGCATCAACATGCAATGCCTGCGGCACATAGCCCACCAGCCGCCGCGCTGCCGCCGGGCTGCGTCCAAAGACGACAATATCGCCGAAGCGTGGCGTCAACAAGCCCAATATGAGCCGGAGCAGCGTGGTCTTGCCTCCCCCATTGGGTCCCACCACTACTGCGAAAACGCCCGCCTGCACCTGCAAGTTGATATTGTGCAACACCTCTTCGTCGTCGTAGGCGAAACACACATCGCGAATATCAATGACCGGCACTGTTTTATCCATAATCCACCCGGCGTCCGCTTATTTGGCGCCAGTCTGAGCGTCCAGCAGCACGGTGGCCATGCGCTCCAGGCCGGCAATATACGGGTCCGGCAGGGGGTCCCATTCCCGCAACTGCACCCCCAACGCTTCGGCCAGGCTCCGTGCAGAGCGATCATTAAACTGCGGCTGGACATAAATCGCCCACACCTGCTTCTCCCGCGCCAAGCGCAACAGCTCCGCCAGCTGACGGGCGCCAGGCTCCTTGCCCGCCTGCTCAACCGTAAGCTGCTCCAGGCCGTAAGCATCAAGAAAGTAGCCGAAAGCGGGGTGAAACACCATCACCGCCGTACCCTGCAAGGGGGAGAGTTGCCGCCGCAATCGCTCGTCCAGCCGCCGCAGTTCTTCGCCATAGGCGCGGCCACGCGCCAAATACCCTTCGCTGCCCGCCGGGTCCAGCGAGCACAGGGCCGCCGCTACGTTCTCCGCATGACAGAGCATGTTCTTGACGCTGAGCCAGACATGCGGATCGGCCTCGCCAACGGCATGCTCATGACCGTGCTCTTCCGCATGCCCCGCCTCCGGCACCTCTGCGCCCGTCAACCGCCGCAGCGTCATGCCTTGACGCAAATCAATGATTGCCACGGAGGGAAAGCTCTTCCTCACCTTCGGCAGCAGGGCCTTTTCCAGTGGCGCCCCGATGCACAACAGCGCCCGTGCGCGCGACAACTGCACCAGCCGCCGAGCATCCGGCCGGTAGTACTCCGGACTGGCACCCGCCGGTACCAGCGCTTCCACACGCACGGCATCGCCGCCGATGCGCCTGACGGCTTCAAGTTGCGGCACGACGCTGACAAACAACAGCAACGGTTCGGCAGCAACAGCACAGCCCAAGACCAGCACCTGAAGCAAAAACACTATTCGCAAACACAAGGTCATTCCATCTCCGTTCTGTCTGCAACCGTGACGACCGGCGCCAAACGACGGAAAACGCGTTGCAGCCACGTAATCAGCCCTCTGAGGGCGCCGCCTGAGCTTTTTCTATGAGTTTGGCAAAACTCAAATCGCGGAGATTCTGGCTGAAATCGCCGTAGGCCGACTGAATTCTCTTGGACAGCTCGGCGGGCATAAGTTGCAAATAATGCCTGGTTTCGTCATCCTGGCCATGACGGAATGCCTCATCCACATCGGCCGAGCTGATCGTGGTGGCATCGCGCCCGGGCACATACAAAAATTCGCGGTCGCTCTGGTCTTCGACGCGGGCCAATACCCCGGCCTTGCACAAGACATTGATCACATAGGTCAAAATCCGCGTCGGCACGCACTTCTCACAGCCGAATTCACTCGCATTCCAACCGCCGCCGACCGTCACAAAATGTTTGCAGGCCTCATAGGTGACAGCCACTCCCAGGAAGATGCAGGCGCCGGTGCTGGCCTGCTCAGACGCCTTCTCCAAGTGGATGGTGCGGTGGTTCTGGACGGCAAAGCTGACCTCGGCGCCAAACAGCACGAGGCTCCAATTCGCGTACAGCCACGCCAGAAAAAACGGCACCGCCGCAAAAGTACCGTAGATTTTGTTGTATTTGGTCAAACCGATTTGCAGTCCCATATAGGCCCATTGCACCCCAAACCAGGCAATGCCGGCAACCAGCCCGGCCATCAGCGCGGGAAATATCTTCACCTTGGTATTCGGCATGAAAATGTAAAAACAGGCAAAACCAAGAAGCACACAACAGGCACCGACAATCCGCACCATGCGTTCAAACAACCATGCCACCGTGCCGAAGTTCTCCTGCAGGAAAAACACAAAGCGGTTGGACAGCAGCAGCGAGTTGACACTCGTGGCAACTAAGAACACAATCGGCACCAAGATCAACACCACCAGGTACTCGCTGATTTTGCGCAGAAAGTCGCGACCCTCGCTGATGCCCCAGATTGCATTGAGGCTGCCCTCCAGCTTCGCCATGGAGAAGATCACACTGGCCAGCAGCAGCAATGACCCCACCAAGCCCAGAGCCATGAAATTGGTGTTCTCGACATAGGTGAACACGGTAATCAGCGCCTTTTGCATGGGCTCCGGCAGGCGTTGGGCGAGCTTCATTGCCGTCAGGCCGGCGCCACTCACGCCATCCACAACCCGATACTCCCAGGACGGCTGCTTTGCCAACGCCGTTTCGCCAATGGACTCGCCGACAGGCGCGACCGGCGGCGGCGCCAGCTCAACCCTCTCTATCCCCAACGTGTCCATCAGGCGATTCTGCATGCCCAGTCCCTTGGAAAAGGACAGCATGATGGCCACCATGGGCACCAGCGACACCAGGGTGATGTAGGTCAAGGCCGACGCCTGCAAGCTGCACTGATCACGCTGGAAACCCCGCACCACAATCATGCCGATGCGACACATCGAAAACAAAAACCGCCGGCCTAGCGGCTGATCGGCGGTCTCCTGAGTCCATACTTCTTCGCGGAAAAAGCGCTGCCCGTCCGCGAACATGCCTTTGATTGATTTGAATTTGCTCACTGCCTGCCCCTATGCCTTCGAAATTGCTCGCTGTCTCGCTCCACCGCGTCACCGGCGGCAAGCAGTCGCCAACCACAGCGCCTTCGCCACGAAAAATAAGTGCCCGGAATATAAGGGACGGAGCACCTTGCCGCAACCCATCGCCACAATTACTGTATGAGGCCGTCTAAGCGGTCACCCATTGATAATTGGCTGTTTCCTGTTGCCTCGCGATGAAAACCATCTTTCGTGTCTGCTATGTCGCACGCTTACAACGTGCAATTTTTTGGGGGACGCTCCACCCAGGGCGGCGCGCCCTGCGGCGCTTGCCCTGGGCTGCTATATTTTGCACCTTCAGCGCTGAAAACCAAAGAAGCGACAGGAAAACGCAAACACACCGGCCTTCCTACACCAAGCAGCCTACTCTCAAAAAAATCTGCGCAAATCTGCGTAATCTGCGGATAAAAAATGTCTGTTGTCAATCGCTGATCGCTTACCTGGCGCCGAGGCTGCGGCCTGCGTACGTTCTTGCAACTTCTGTTCGCGGATTTAGATTAATGGAGTCACCGCATCCTCATAAACATCCCATCTCACAAGGAGAGTTATGCGCGACGCCGTGCTCACTATGCTCAAGCTCCAGGAGCTTGAACTGATCCGCGAAGAATCGCGGATTGTACACCGTGACAAACACCAGCTTAAACTAGAGCGCCTTGATGACTCCATCAAGGAACTCCGCGCAAAACTCCCCGAACAATATCTCAAACGTTTTGACGGCCTGCGCCGTTCCGGCTTGGCCGTCGCCAGGGAGTTTGGCGGCGTCTGCCAAAGCTGCCGTATGGTCATTGCCATTGGCGACCTCAATCGCATGCGCAAAGACGAAATGCAACACATCTGCCCGAACTGCGGGCGTTTCCTGCTCCTCGGCAACGAGTAAACATAACGGTCTTTTTATGCACAGGAGCTCTGCCAGGCACCCGTCCGGCCTGCCTGAGCTTCCCGGCCGCAACGTTCACCGTCAGTTCTCATGAAACGTCAGGAATACCCATGGACCTTAAACTACTTCTCCCCAAAGAACACGTTCTCTGCTCAATTAACGCCAAAACCCGTCGCGAGTTCCTGGCTGAAATGGCCGAAATCCTTGTGCAGGAAGGAACCGTGACGGACAAGGAACGTTTCCTGGACGCCGTCGAACATCGCGAAGATGCCATGACCACCCAGTCCGAATTCGGCGTCGCCTTTCCACACGCCAGTTCACCCGTCGTCAAACGACTCGCGCTCGTGGCCGCAGTGCTCCCCGAACCCGGCTTCCACTACGACAAAGATCAAGTCAGTCCCTGTCGGGTCTTCTTCCTTATCGCCATCCCCGCCGCCGCGCCCGCCGCACACCTGCCCCTGCTCACCCATTTGGCGGAAATCGCCATGACCAAAAGCCGCTTGGACAAGATCCTTCGCGCCGACTCGGTGGCCGCCGTTCACAAGCTGCTGGTGACAGCGCCCACAGTACGCTGAATGACATCACGTCGGCGCCCCGGAGTGGCAGCGGCTTCCAGCCGTTTCAGGCGGTGCCCTGCGGCACGAAAAGCACATCGCTACGCGAGGCGCAAAAACCAACTATGCTTTTGGCTGAGTTGCCCTCTCTACGCCCCGCTGGGTATTTTCCCCTTGTCGAAGAGATATTTGGCAAGGTAGATGCAGGGCGTATCCATGAGCGCAACAAGCGCCTTGAGCAGGTACGTGGTAATCACGATGGACCAGAAGACGCCGGCGTCGAATACGCCGGCGAAGGCCACGGTTGTGAAGATCAGCGTATCAATGGCTTGGCTGACCAGCGTTGAAAAATTATTGCGCACCCACAGGAAGCGCGTTTCGGGCAGAAGACGCCGCCAGGCATGATAACTCCAGATATCGTGGTACTGACTGGCAATGTAGGCCAACAGCGACCCGGCCACCACGCGAGGCATGAAGCAGAAAAGCGTTTGCAGATGCTCGTGGACAAAATCGTCCGCTGTGGGTTCAAAGCGCACGGCGAGCGACATGATGGCCAGCATCGCCAACATGCTGATGAAGCCGATGTTGACAGCAGTGTGAGCGTCCCGCTTGCTATGATTTTCCGAAAGAATATCCGTCGCCAGGAAGACGCTGCCATAGGCGATATTGCCCAAGGTGGCCGTCATGCCGAAGAGCTCGACGACTTTCAGCACCTGGAGGTTAGCAAGAATGGTGCCGATGGGCACCCACAGCAGCATGCCAAGACGACCATACAGACGGTAAATCAGAAGAACCAGGCCGAAATCCAACACGGCCATGGCAAACCACAGACATTCGTTCATCATCATGTCCTTGTTTTGTTGAGGCGGGGAACTGCGACCGCCAAAGACTGTCTTGCCAAGTCCATTTTCACCATGCGGGACTGCTGGCAAGTGCAAGCGCGTAATGTAAAGTATGCGAAGCAAACGGCAAGACGCCGCCCAAAAAAGCCCAAAGAGACGGAGTAAGCGGTCACCGATTGATAACAGACATTTTTTATCCGCAGATTACGCAGATTGGCGCAGATTTTTTTGAGAGTAGTCTGCTTGGTGTAGGAAGGTCGGTGTGTTTGCGCTTTCCTGGCGCCTCTTTGGTTTTCAGCGCTGAAGGCGCAAAACATACCAGTGCCCTGAATGGGCACCATATACCA
>JAAZKQ010000831.1 GCA_012799755.1 Lentisphaerota bacterium
CCCCTGCCGCGAAACCGATCAGCAGCGAGGCAATTTCGTCGTCTGTGAAGATGCCGCCACTGCTGCTGCTCGAGGCCTCATCATCGTCGTCGTCCTCATCCGCATCGGCTGCCCCGGCGCCCTCGGCCGGTTCGCCTGCCGCGGCCTGCGCGTCCGTGTCGGCAAACAACGTAGTGTCGGCATCCTCCGTTGCGTCGGCAGGTTTTTCCGCGGCGGTGGCGTCGCTGACTGCTTCGCTAGCACTGCTGTTGCCGCCGGCCATGGCCGTAAGCAGCTGTGCCAATGAGTCCAATGCCGGATTGCCTTGCAGGCGCCGCAGGATTGCCGCGACGTCGGTGGCACTCCCCGTTGCTTCGTGCGTGATGGGTGTGGTGGTGTTGCTCATGGTTCATCCTCCTCTACTTTTTTCTCATTCCAGTTGGTCTGTTTCGCTTCGCGCTCAGCCGCGAGAAAACGCTGTTTCAGTTCCTTGACATCCAAGGTCATTCCCGATTCAAAATAGGCTTTGGCGGCCTTGCCGACGCCGTAGGTGACCGCCGCTGCAATCGGCACTTTCAGGAAGGGCAGAAAGCTCGCAGCGGTTTTGCCGACAATGGACCCGCCCGCCACCCCGGCAAGCATGGTCAACACTGTTTTGTCCACCGCGTAGCCATACACTGCACCCAGCTTGTAGATCATGTACAGTTCATTGGCCATCAACGGCGCCACGTCGGCCAATTGCAACGGCATAATGGCGATGGCCGCCGCCCGCCCGGCCGCCCAGTTGATCAGCGAATCAGCCTGTTCATTCGTGCGGTCCTGCCAATTGCGCCGCATCCGCGCATAGTAGCTATCCCAGCGCGCACGGAAACTGGCCAGCTCGCCTTCGGCATAATCTTCGGCGTCAGCGCACAGCTCCATGCTCTTGTCCAGAAGCTGTGCCAAGCCGCTCTTTTCCAGGCTGGAGACCAAGACCACGCGCTCCGCCGGAATCAGGTCCAAAAGGACATTCATCATCTCCTCGACCTGCCCTTTGCGCATGCAATCGCTCTTGGTCACCACCAGCAGCACGCGGTCCGAAAACTGACGAATCAGGCGCGCGTCACTGGACTGCACGCGGGCGACGGCGCCGCTAATGCAGTACCAGATACAGTGGACCACCTTTGACGCGTCGTCGCCGTCCAGCCGCCGGATGATTTCATCCATAATGAATGACGAATACTCATCAACCGTCTGCCCCGGCTCCATGCCCTCGCAATCAACGAACTGCGCGGCTTCAGTCTCATAGACCACGAAGTCCTCCGTCGCCGGTTCGCTGTGGCTGATGGCCTCGTCCGGTACCGTACCGGCATGAGTAACCGCCTGCACCAGGCTCGTCTTGCCCACACCCGTCTTGCCGCAAACCATGATAGTCGGTATCATATCATCTTACCTCCATGCTTCTTGTACTCGTTGAGAAAGGTCTTGAAGAGCTCAATATCAAACTTCAGCGGCGGCTCCGGTCGGCCCTCAATCTTGGCGATGGCGCTCTCAATGAAGTTTTTCTTGACAAACAGCCCCATCGCGCCGGTAAGGGTGCCCGCAACCGCCGCATTAACGGCGTTGCCCAAGCCGGGAATGAGCTTCAACAGGGTCGTTGCCGTGAAAACACCCACCAGTTTTGCCACAAAGGGCAGCGCCGACTGTTTGATGGCCTCTTCCTGCAGGCCATAAAGACCGGCAAGCGAGGCGATCATCCCCACCTGCAGGGGCACCAGCAAAGCCGCGTCGGAAAACGGAATGGGCACCGCGCCAACCCCGCTTGCGGTCGCCACGGCTGTACCAATAATAGCCCGGGCCTTGGTTTCTTTCCTATACACAGCTTCTATCTTCGCCTCGCGGTCAACCCGTTGCGCGTCCATGAAGGCGTCCTTGTAGGCTTCCGGCAACATACTGTAGGACAACGCCATGAGCTCCTTGCAGCCCCTGGCACCGCCCTCCTCGCCGCTGGCAAACAAAATACGGCCAATAGGCACGCCGGCCTCCATCAATTTGTCCCGCAGCGCCTGGCGCTGGGCGGGTTGCGTCACGTCGTCCTTGGTAATCACCACAATCACATTGTCGGGATTGAAAATCCGCCGGATGAGATTCTTGTCGCATTCGGTCACCCGCGCCTCAGGTCCCAGGATGGTATACCACACCAAGTGGATGTGGTTATCCACATTGCTGTCATTTTGCCGTTCGCGGATGAATCGCCGGGTTTCCTCGGTGAATTCACTCTCGGTTTCGCCCAATTCCAGCCCCTTCGAATCCCACACCCGCACCAGGTCGTTCTCGTAGCAGTCGTAGCCCATGGTTTTGGGCTTGCCGGCACCAATGGCGTCTTCCGGCACGATGTCGCCCAGGACCGCCCGCAGCAATGAGCTCTTGCCGCTGCCGGTGTAGCCGCAGACGAGAATGTTCGGACGCTTGAACTGCTTCCGCGCCTCCGCAAATTTGCGATTGAAGTCCTCTTTGGGATTGTAGTCGCTGTTAACTGCCATGTTGTTTCTCTCCTCGTTGTTACTTCTGCCTTGGTCACCCGCACTCGGGTCTGCCTTACTGACACTGCATTCTTCCATGTGCCCTCCTCGTTTCTGTTCGATATACTTATATAAGGCCTCGCCATCACTATTTTCCGGCAAGGCAAGAAAAAAAGTCATCATCGCCAAGGAATTTTCAAAACAGGCGTGGCTTTCTGCGGCAGCCAGCAGCTGTGGCAGGAAAGATATCGCCACGCCGTCACGGGCGAAGACCCGATCCGCCGCGAAGTCCGCTGCGCCCACCGCGCGGACAGATCCCGGCGCGGGCACCGTCAGCACCACCCGGTGGCTCAGATAAAAACCGTACTCGCCGGCCGGATTCATGAGGATGGCGCCGAAACGCATGGCTGTCATGGGCGTTCCTCCAATCGGCTGACAGTGCTGTACAGATGCGTTTCCATGCCTTCCCCAATGGCTTGCAGGCGTTCCAGAAACAGCGGCAGCGAGACTTCCACGTCTGACTCGTCCCATTGCCACAGGCCCGGCTCCGGCGGAAACGCCGCCTGCCGACCGTCGGCCAGCACCTGCCGATAGTCGGCATGGACAACGCGCAGGCTTGTAGCATAGTCCCGCATGGCCGCGATGGCCGCGGTCTTCAGCGAAAAGTCATCCACGGCCAGAGCTGCCGCCAGCGCTTCACCCACACGGCAGAAGCTGTCATCAATCGCCCGCAGGCGATAGCACAAGTCGAGAAGCATCTCCCGATACAGAATGTTCTGGTTGTTCTGGTTGTTCGTTGTTGCCATGACCGGCCTCCTGTTGTTGTCGCCTATGATATAATGCGCATACCCTGCCAAATGATGTCAGGGCAAATGGCAGCAGCATTCTTTTTTGCATTTTTTCCCGCGCCGGCTGTTATTTCAAGCATCATGCGGTACTGTTTGCGCGGAATTGCGCCACTCAACAAACGGAGGACAGCCGAGCCATGAACAAAAATAGCGAACGCATGTTGCGCAAACTCAAGTTCATCGCTGAAACCAAGATGAACAACTTCCCCAATGCCGAGAGTTTCGCCAGAAAATTATCCGCCTACGAAGGTGAAGACGGCCAGCCCTTCGGCTGCAGCGCCCGAACCATCGCCCGCGACATCAAGGACCTCATTGAAGTCCACAAGGCGCCTCTGGAGTACGACCCGACAAACCGCGGTTACTTCCTCAGAGACAATCAATGGGAGTTCAGCTGCCCCGTCTTTGAAGACGATTTCGTGAGCATGACCATGCTCGGCACCCGGCTAGCGGCTGACATCCTGCCCGAGCCACTCAAACGGGATGTGGACAATGCCGTCGCCCAAACCATGGCGGCCAACCACTCGGACTTTTTCGACAACGCCATGATTGAATCGCTGCTCTGCGCTTCGGGCATCAAGGCCGCCATTGAGCCGGCTCTTTTCAAAGCCCTTTTTGATGCCTGGCGCCGCAAACATGTCTTAAACCTGGTCTATAAAAACACCAAAGGCGAAGTCTCCGAGTACCTTTTCGAACCGCATATCATCGCTTTCCACCATGGCGCCTGGTACAGTAAGGGTTACCTCCACGGAACGAAAGAGATCAGAGTCTTTGCCGTTCAACGCATCGTCAGCGCCAAGGACGCCGGCAAGAGTTTCGCGGCTGACAAAAAGCTCATCGCCGACACCCGCAAAAACGGCCTTTTCATCTATGAAAAAGTCGCCGGCATCCGCCTCCATTGCGATGCGAGCATCACCTTTTACATCCACGAGCAGCAGAAAAAGCACCGTTCGCGCCTGGAAAAACAAGCCGACGGGTCGCTCATCGTCAACCTCGAGCCCACGGTGGAGCACGAGGTCATCAGGTGGATTCTCGCCGAAGGCGGTCGTATCCGGGTGCTTGAGCCGGCTTGGCTGCGGCAAAAAATCGCCGAAGCAGGCAAGGCCATCATGGACAACAATCAGTAGCGCCCACTCCGTTGGTACCCGCTGTCCTTGTAGCGCCAAGCGCCCATGGCTGCTGCAAGCTGCGGAATGATGGACACGATGGACAATATGGACATGATGGACGACAGCAACGCCCGCCGTAGGCTTGTTGCCCGCAGCGTGACATGACCACGCAAACGAAAAACCAAGCACACGCAAGCGCCGACCGTACTGTGGGCTTGTTGCCCGCAGCGTGACATGACCACGCAAACGAAAAACCAAG
>JAAZKQ010000832.1 GCA_012799755.1 Lentisphaerota bacterium
CTATGTGGCACGCCTTCAGCGTGCAATTTCGGGGCGGGACGCACCCAGGGTTGCGCCACAGGCGCAACCCTGGGCTAGTATGTGGCACGCCTTCAGCGTGCCTTGCCGACGCGGGCATTAATGGCTCTTATATGAGTTGAACGTTCGTCAAGATCTATATGGGCTCTTATGTGAAGAGCATTGCGCCAATGAGTCCCACCGGTCGCAGGCGCCCCTGCGACAACCAATATCAATCACTGACCGACTACAACTCCCCCCGTTTTTTCTCCTATGGCAAAGGAGTTCCAAAAACTTCTTGGGATATATTAGCCCCTGCTCGTGTCGGACTAGCAGACGCCTGTCGCTTTGAGAAAAGCCAAACACCGACACCAATCTGAAACCGCGCCCCCAAGTCAAGCGGCATTTTTGCCGGCTGGGGCTCTTCGCCATACGCCAGGAAGGACCCGTACCCCATGTTCTGTCACCCTCGTCGTCTGCGAAATTTGCCCAAAGTCTCTCTCATCTTTGCTCTTCTGTTACTCTTCACGGATCGCGTTTGCAGCGCCCCCGAGGGCTTCCTCAATCTTGACCTTGTGATACAGCAAGCGCGGGATATCACCAGCGAGCGCTATCCCGACGCCGATGATGTGATGGTTGACGACCGTATCGTGGTACGCTACGAAACTGACGGTCGGGCCGTCACTTGGGACGACACCGTGCTGAAAGTGCTCAGCGAAAAAGGCAAGAACGACAACCGAGTCCTAAGCCGCTATTTCAACGAAAGTTACAGCCGGGTTCATTACAGCCTGGTGCAGGTCATTCGTCCTGACGGTCAGATTCTCCCCGTTGACCTCGCAAAACAATCGCAAATCATGGTCGAGCCCTCGCAGATGCGTTCAAACATCTACGATCCGAACTACAAAATCCTGCAAGTGACGCTGCCCGAACTGCATGTCGGCGATCTGATCCGCTACGTCGTCTGCACGGAAATCATCAAACCACGAGTTCCCAACACCTTCAGCGACTATGAAGTGCTGGAATACACCAGCCCCATCGTCAATTTCGTCTACGAAGTGCAGGCGCCCAAGGAACTGCCGTTGCGCAGCATCGCCCTCAAGGATGAAGTCAAGGACACCGTGACTTTCACAGAATATGAGGACGGCGACCGCCGCGTCTACCGCTGGCAGGGCAAGAACATCCCGCGCATGTTCCCAGAGCCGGACATGCCGCCGCTGTACACCGTCGTCCAACGCCTGCTCATCAGCACGGTGCCGAGCTGGGAGGACATTTCGCGCTGGTATTGGCAAGTCAGCGAACCCCATTACGCCCATACCCCCGCCATGCAGGAAAAAGTGGCGGAGCTGTGCGCCGGTCTGGAGAGCCGCGATGACAAAATCCGTGCTATCTTCCGCTTCGTCTCCCAGGAAATCCGCTATATGGGCATCACCGTGGAAACCGAAGCGCCCGGCTACGAACCGCACGATGTCCAGCTGACTTTTGACAAGCGCCACGGTGTCTGTCGAGACAAGGCGGCCCTGCTCGTCGTCATGCTGCGCTTGGCCGATATCCAAGCCTTCCCGGTACTGATTCACAGCGGCCCGCTCAAGGACCCCGAGGTGCCGCAGCCCTTTTTCAATCACGCCGTAACTGCCGCCCTCAACGATGATGGCAGCTACCTGCTGATGGACTCGACCGACGAAAATACCAAGGAGCTATTTCCAGCCTACCTCTGTCGTAAAAGCTACCTGGTAGCCCGACCGGAAGGCGATACCCTGCGCTGCTCACCAATCAGCCCGGCCAGTGAAAATATGATGTTCATTGACACCCGCGCCGGCATTGATGGCCGCGGCAACCTCGTCGGTCAAAGCAGCTTCCGCTTTGACGGCATCAATGACAACGCCTACCGCGGCGTACTTGCCCGCCGCAGCCCGGAACAGCGCCGGCAATTCTTTGAAGCAGTCGTCAAGCGGGTCGCCCCAGGCGCACGCCTGACCAGCTTCGAACTCAGCCCAACCGATATGATGAACACCGACGAACCGGTCGCTCTCAAGCTGGGATTCGTCGCCGAAGATGTGCTGATCGCTAACGAGAGCTGCGCCATGCTCGACCTGCCACGCTTTTCGCACAGCATAGGCATGGTGAACTTCATCCTCGGCCATGCCGGCCTGAACGAGCGCCGCTTCCCCTTCGTCACCGAAATCGCCTGCGGCGTCAAAGAACGCGTGCTGATTGACCTCGATCCGGCCTGGGGTGAGGCGGAAACCCTCCCCGACTATCCGCAGGTTGATACCGATACCCTCACCTGGCAACGCAGCCTGACCTGGCAAAACCGCACGTTGACGCTGGACAGCGAATTCACCATCAAGACCGTCGAATTCTCGCCGACGCAGTATCTCGATCTGAAGGAAAAACTCAAGCTCTTTGAGGTCAACGTCCGCAAGATGGCCCTGTTCAATCGCCTGGCGGTCGCCGCCGGTGCCGATGATGCGCAGAGCAACGAAGCGGTAATCCTCTCCCAAGATGACGAGTACCGCCTCATTTCCGCCGGCGAATGGCAGCACCTGCACCGCGTCCGCAAGCAGATCATGAGCTACAAGGGCAAAAAAGAACATTCCGAACTGAAGCTGGGCTATAATCCGGCCTGGGAAGAACTCTCTCTGAGCTACGCACGAGTCCGCAATGGCGACAACACCACGCCCATCAGCCCCGAAGAAATCAATATCATGGACGCGGCATGGGTGGGCAAGGCGCCGCGCTACCCGGCAGCCAAAACCCTGGTGGCGAGCCTCCCGGGCGTGGAAGTCGGCAGCATTATTGAGTACGAAGTGCGCCGGACTTGCCGCAATGCGCCTTTCTTCGCCATCAATCACAGCTTCCAAGGCTTTGATCCCTGCAAAGAAGCCCGCCTGACTATTGATGCGCCGGCCGACTTGTCCCTGACACTGGCCTACTTCCCCCGAGGCTACGCCTTCAGCGATGGCGCCGACGCCACTGATCCGCCCATTGTCGCTACCAAGGAGCTACGCGATGGCCGCGCAGTCTACAGCTGGTCAATCCGTGACCTCGCTGCCCTCCGCCGCGAAATGCGGCTGCCGCCCCGCGCGTCATTCACCCCGTCAGTCTGTGCTTCCACCGGCGCCTGGCCGCGCTATGGTCGCGAATTGGCAGCGGCTTTGACGCCGCGCTGCGCCACCAGTCCCCGTGTCGAAGCCCTGGCAGCAAATTTGGCCACTCTGAGTCCGCTCGAACAACTGCGCGGAGTTCGCGACGCCATCGCCCGCAATATCCGCCAGGCTGGGCCGAATTTCACCGAGCTGCCTCTGAGCAGTCTCAGTGACGCCGAACAGACCCTGAGCGAAGGCTACGGCCACAACGCCGACCGCGCCATCGCCACAGCCGCCCTGCTCAAACGCCTGGGCTTTGCCCCAAAATTCATCATCGCGGCCACAGAGCCCAGCCCTCAAGCGGTAACCGACCATCATCTGGCCTTCCCACATGTGTACGCCTTCCCACAACTGCTGCTGCGCGTTGAACATGAAGGACGGACAATTTGGTTCAACGACACGGACGAATATGCCGAGCTGGGCAGCTGTGCCGTCGAAGGCGCCGGCGGCATCACCCTTAAAGGCGAGCCATTGCAAATCACCGTCCAAGCAGCCTACCAAAACAACTGTGAAGACCATTACCATGTCACAGTCAACGAGGACGGCAGCGCGATTCTGACGCAGCTGACCATCCATCACGGTACCAGTCACGCCGAACAAAAAAAATTCTATGCGGAACTAACGCCCGAGGAGCGCCGCCGCCACTACCAGGAATTGTTGGCGGGCATCTCGCAATCCGCAGTCGCAGCCGGCGAACTGGTGACGGATTTCAACAGCTACCCCGGGCAACGCCAGTTCAGTGCGCACATCGCCGACTATGCCATCGTCCAAGAGCCCTTCCTCTACCTGCGCCTGCCCATGTCTCTGGCAGGCATTCTCCGCCAGCACACTGACCACCGGCAACATCCCATTCTCTGGCAGGACTATCGCGGCCTGGACATCAGCGTCGCCATCAGCTGCCCAAGCTCCTTTTCCAACCTGTTGCTCTCACCGCAGGAATACACTTGGCACTTCCCAAGCAGTTCCGGCGTCCTCAGCTTCAGCTCGGAACGCCCCGCCGACAACCAGCTCCGCTTCCGAGTACGAGGCGAGCTGCCCGCAACGCTGGTGCCGGCAAGCGACTACCCCGAAATGCTGGACATGAGCCGACTGCTCAGCCACCCAGCCTCCCGCACCTTGCTGATGAAACGTAAATGATTCGCGACCCCTCGCAGCGATTGCTGCGGCGATTATAGTATGACGGCACCGCAGCCAGGCCAAATTGCCCTCCGACAGCAGTCCGCTAAACGGCGTGGCCAAGGCGCGCCCCAAACAGTGACACCCAGGCGAAGCTGCCTCATCAGGCATTTTTGCCGACAGTCTGCTCTTGCAGCAGCAGAAACAAGACTATGCCAGTCATCGCCCAATCCAGCTACCAACCACCGCGCTTTCTCACCAACCCGCATGTCCAAACCATTCTGCCCAGCTATATGCGCAAGCGGGAAAATGTCACCTACCAACGGGAATGCTTCAACACCCCCGATGGCGACTTCCTGTACTTGGACTGGTCCCGACGCGGTTCTGACTGCCTGCTGATCCTCAACCATGGCTTGTGCGGCCACAGTGGTCGGCATTACATCCTCAGCATGGTCAAAGCCTTCAACGATATCGGCTGGGACTGCCTGGCCTGGAACTATCGCGGCACCAGCATCTATGATAGCCGACTGCTGAAATTCACCACCAATAATTCCACCGAAGAACTCGACTGGGTCACCCGCCATGCCATCAGCACCGGCCACTACCGAAAAGTGGCCTTCACCGGCTACAGCATGGGAGGTAATCTCTGCCTGTTGTACTTGGGACGAGAAGCCAAAAACCTGCCGGCAGAAGTCGCCGGCGCCGCCGTCTTTTGCGCCACCATTGACCTCAAAGCCAGTGCCGAGGTCATGGAAACGCCCGTCGGACGCCTCTACGCCAAACACTTCCTCAGTCAAATGTGCCGTATGATCACCCAAAAAAAAGCTTACTATCCCGATAAAATTGACCTGAGCCATATTGATAAAATCGAAACCTTTGGCGACTTCGACAAGTACTACACCGTCCCCCTGATGGGCTTCGCCAGCCCGGAAGACTACTGGCACCAGGCATCCGCCTTTAACTGGCTTGAGCACATTGCCGTGCCAACCCTCATGGTCAATCCACGCAATGACCCTTTCCTCGCCGGAAATTGCTTCCCAGTAAGCAAGGCGGAAAAAAGCCGCCATTTTTACTTGGAAATGCCCGAAAGCGGCGGCCATTGCGGATTCATCACCCCCGGCCTCGAACAAGAGTGGTGGCCGACCATGCGCGCAAAAGAATTCATCACCGGAGCCGGCTGAAGCCGTAACAAGCAAGCAACGACGCCAATAATGCTATTTGCAGTAGTTGAAAGTTGACGCTTTTCCAGCATAGTATTGTTTTGGTTTATTTCGATATGACGCCGGACTGATGCCCAGCGTCGGCCTGTAAGGGAGTATCGCGCTCTGACACAACCAAGGGAGTCCTGTCAATGAAAAATCGTGGGATGTCGCTCATTGTTCTTTTCGTGCTGTTCGCTGTCACCGCAAGCACTTACGCCGTAAGCCTCAACCCGTTCCGGCGCAACGCGCGAGCCCGCGCCGAGACCTTGATGATCACGGCAAACGTCCTCGATTCACGCCTGCTGGCCGAGCTGGCCCAAGTGCGCACAAAGCAGCCTATCATCCTCTTGTCACCGGATGTGGACGGCACCCAGCGCGTCTTCTACATGATTGATGGCGGCAAAGCCGTTGACATCGGCGAGGCTAACTTCCTGGAAACGGTCGGCTTCATCAACCCCAAACGCGTTGTCGTTCTCGGCGGCGCCGACTACGTGCCCAGACAGTTCGTGGAACCGCTCCGTGATAACTATTCCGTCATCACGCTTGACAGTGCCGACTGGAACAAAAATGCACAGGTACTCGGCGAATGGCTCGACCACCGTAGCCTGGCAAAGCAATATCGCGAATACAGCGAAAAAATTTCCCAAGCCGACGCCGGCAAATAAGCGATGACGCCCCATTTCCCCTCAGCCAGCCCGAAGACAGGTCCGACAGCATGTTCACTGCGCTCTTTCAAATAGCCAAAAACACCTTCCGCGAAAGTCTGCGAGAGCCGATTTTCCTCTTGGTGCTGCTTAGCGCCCTGAGCATGATCGGCCTCTTCCCGTTGTTCACCATGTTCGTGTTCCGCGCCCAGGATAAGTTGGTGATTGACAGCGGCATGGCCACAACCATGATTTTCGGCTGGGTGATTTCCGTGCTCATCGCCAGTTACGCCATCTCGCGCGAAATTGACAACGGCACAGCATTGCTGTTGCTGTCAAAACCCGTGCAACGGCCGGTTTTTATTGTCGCCAAAATTCTCGGCATCCTAAGTGCCGCGACCGTGTTCTGGTTCCTTTGCGCCTTGGCTACCTTGGTGAGCCTGCGTATTGCCGCAGATCAATTCCGTATTGACTTCACCCTCATGGGCCTGTATTTCGGAGCGATTGTCCTTGGTTTCGTCATCGCCGGCATCCACAACTACGTCACTCGCTCGTCCTTTCCGATGACGACCGTGCTCAGCCTGCTCGTGCTTTTCCCGCTACTGGCAATCTTCGCCCACTTCAAGCCCTACAACGAAGAGCAGCCAGGACTGGCTCTCTATGTCATCCCCGCGCTGATCCTCATCCTGTATTCCGTATGGGCTATGGCCAGTCTGGCGACGGCGCTCTCGACTCGCCTTAACCTGGTTAGCAATCTGCTGCTCTGCTCGGTGATCTTCATGGTCGGACTCATGTCCGACTACCTCCTGGGGCGACATGCCCGGGAGCCCTGGTACGACAGCGCCCCCAAGGGCAAAGAAACTCTGTGGATGACCAGCTACCGCTTTGCACCCACCGAAATGGCGGCGGTAGGCAAGTGGCAGCAACCCGAAATCGTTGACGCCGGCGAGGACTTCGTCGTCTGGAGTGACCAAGAACGCCCCACAGCCCTCCCCACCCTCGGCAAAACGCCGGCGGGCCTCTGGAAAGATGGCCAGGGCTGGAAAAACGAACTCAATGATCTGGATGGTAAAGCCCTCCACATGGCCCGCTATGATCTGGATAACCAAAGCTGGCAGGTCATGCGCATCGCTCAGGAACGATTGAGCGTGGCGCCGGGCGCCACCGGTCTTGAAGCCGCCTATGACGCTTACGCATTCCGCCGCAGCAACAACCACCCGCGAGTGCCCGTCGGCGGCAACTACGCCAATCCAATACCCGATGGCGGCAGCTACCTGGCAAGCGCTTTGTACGCCTGCATACCCAACTGGCAGCTCTTCTGGATGGCCGATGCCTTGGCCGCGCAGAAGAAAATTCCTACCGCCTACGTCGTCTATGGAGCGGCCTACGTCGTCGTCATGAACGCCCTACTGATGTTGCTCGCGGTAGCCTTGTTCTGGGAGCGCGAAGTCGGCAAACAGGTCCTCACCTGATCAAGAGGCGCTCTGAACACAGCAAACAAACAAGCCGGCGTCACGCCGGCTTTTCGTCGTCAAGCAAGGGAGAAGCGAATGGGCCATAACAGCTTTTACGTCACCACGCCGATCTATTACGTCAATGACAAACCCCACATCGGCCACGCCTATACCACCATCCTCGCGGATGTGCTGGCGCGCTACCATCGGCTAATGGGCGAAGCAACCTATTTCCTGACCGGCACCGACGAGCATGGCCAGAAAGTCCAACAGGCGGCCAAGGCTCACAATGTCAGCCCCTTGGAGCACTGCAACAACACCGTGGTTCGCTTCCAGGAACTCTGGCAACGCCTGGGCATCACCAACGATGATTTCATCCGCACCACCGAGCCCCGCCATACCCGGATCGTCCAAGCCATCCTCAGCGATCTGTACGAGCGCGGCCTCATCTACTCAGACAGCTATAAAGGCTGCTACTGCGTGCCTTGCGAACGCTTCTTCACCGAAAGAGACCTTGACGACGGCAAATGCCCGGAATGCCGCCGCACTACCATAGAACTCGAAGAACGCAGTTATTTCTTCAAAATGGGCCAGTATCAGGATCAGCTCATTGACTACATCGAAAGCCACCCGGACTTCATCCAGCCCGCCCATCGCCGCCAGGAAACGCTGGGCTTCCTCAAAAAACAGCCGCTCGGCGACCTCTGCATCAGCCGCCCCAAGGCGCGCCTGAGTTGGGGCATCGAATTGCCCTTCGACCGCGACTACGTCACCTACGTCTGGTTCGACGCGCTGGTCAACTACATCAGCGCCATCGGCTATCGTTCCAACGAGGCGCAGTTCAAGAAGTGGTGGCCCGCATCCTATCACCTCATCGGCAAGGACATCCTCACCACCCACACCGTCTACTGGCCCACCATGCTCATGGCCATGGATGTGGAGTTGCCAAAGACGGTCTTCGCCCACGGCTGGTGGCTGGTCGGCGACACCAAAATGAGCAAATCACTCAACAATGTCGTCAATCCCATGGACATGATTGACCAGTACGGCGTTGACGCCTTCCGCTACTTCCTCATGGCCGGCATGAGCCTTGGACAGGATGCCAACTTCACAGAAAAAATCTTCGTCGAACGCTACAACGCCGATTTGGCCAACGACCTCGGCAACCTGGCCAGCCGCGCCACCAAGATGATTGAACGCAATTTTGCCGGTCAGATGCCGCCCAGCGCCGAAATCGGCGACGACGAACGCGTTCTGGCCGATCTCTGCCTGGCTGCTGCTGACAATATGGCCGAAGCCGTCAAAAACATGCAGCTGGACAGCGGCTTGGCCAGCGTCATGGCGACCATTCGTGAGGCCAACCGCTATTTCGATAAAATGAAGCCCTGGGCTCTCAGCAAAGCCGGTGACCTCGCCACCCTCGGAAAAGTCCTGCGCCACACCATGGAATGTCTGCGCATCGCCTCGGGCCTGCTCTATCCCTGCATGCCGGAAAAAATGACCATCCTGCGCCGCGCCATGGGCATCAGTGAAGACGCCCTCGCCCCGCAGTTGCCCCGCCTTCGCCAGTGGAATATCCTCCCCGAAGGCAGCAAGGTCGCCCTTGACGAAGCGCTCTTCCCCCGCGCCGAATACAAGGAAGAAGCAGCAAAAGAAGCGCAGACGAGCAAAGCCGCTTCGGCAAAGGGAAAAAACAAGGAAAAGACCGCCGGCAAACAGGACGAAGCCACTCCCGCTGTCATCAGCATCGCTGAGGTCGGCAAGATCAAACTGCAAACGGCCGAAATCATCGCCGCTGAACCCATCGCCAATTCGGACAAGCTGCTCAAGTTGCAGGTCCGCATTGACCAGGAGCAACGCCAGATCGTCTCCGGGATAGCCAAGTTCTACAGTCCCGAAAGCCTGATTGGCAAGCATGTCGTCGTCATCACCAACCTCAAACCGGCCGTACTGCGCGGCGTCGAGTCCAATGGCATGCTGCTGGCCGCTGAACACGAAGGCGTCCTCCGCCTGGTTGGCACTGACGGGCCCATAGCCTCCGGCGCCACCGTCGGCTGACACGACCGCAGCGCCCAGATCACACACACCACAGCGAGATATCAAGCCGGCGCCATCTGCTCATGGATGGCGCCGGCTTGGCCTTAGGTGACCGGCAAAGCCGCTGCCGCGCGTTTCGCTCCACGCGGCAGGGCAGCCTCAGACCTCACCTCTTGGGCGGCGCCAGGCGATTGATTTCCGCAGCCAGTGCGTCCTGCTCAG
>JAAZKQ010000833.1 GCA_012799755.1 Lentisphaerota bacterium
CACGGGCGCAACCCCGGGCTGGTATGTGGTACGCTTTCAGCGTACTGTTTGGTCGGATCCAAACCGTGCTCCCATGGCGTTTTTGTCAGCGGAAATATCATGAGCAAAGCACTGTTATCAATGGGTGACCGGTTACGTCGGGAAGATTCTATTTGCACATTGGGTATTGGGTTTTGGGGAATATTTTGTTATAGTTAGGTCGTGTTGCGAATTACGCAAGCTGGACATTTTTTCGTGCTGGTTGCCATTATCAAAGGAGGACATGCCAATGAAGCTGTTGCGTTTTACCTTGATTGAGTTGCTGGTGGTGGTCGCGATCATTGCGATCTTGGCGGCCATGCTCTTGCCGGCCTTGGCGAAGGCGCGGGAGAAGGCGCGGGCAATCAGCTGCGTGAACAATTTGAAGCAGTGCATGCAATCAATCATGTTCTACACGGATGATTTTGACGGCACGTTGATTTACAATACCAACTGGCAGTCGAGCTGGATCTTGTCATTGACGGGCGGCTATAACACGGGCAGCAAGTATTTTTCCGACAACACGCCGGACGAAGCGGTCTGCCCCGGTCGCAAGCCTTTCGGATACATAAACGCCCATAGCACCTACGGTTGCCGCCGGGAATACTCCCCAAGTGGTTACGTGGTTGCGCCGAAATCAACGTTGGGGCAATACTATGACGGCTTCTTGATAACCGGTAAGATCAAGGGCCCGTCGTCCTACATTTGGCTTGGCGATTCGTATGGCGAGGCTGGAGCTGCCTCGCAATTAACTGAGGCCAACGGCTTCCAATGGGGGCCGACCTTCCCAATAACCGCAGACCGTGGCCGCTATATGTGGGTTGGCGCGCATGGCTCCTCGGGCAATTTCAGCTTTATGGACGGCCATGTGGCTGCAATCAGCAGTCCGGGGCAGTTTGCAGACCTGTTCAATGAGGAGTACGTCGCCAACGGGCAGAGCAAAAATACCGTCTACACTTTCAACAGCAATCTGACGGCGGTGCCCTATAAATAAGCGACAGGGACGCTGCGGGCAAGGCGCGTTCACGAACTTGACCGGATTGGTATTTTTTGGGCATAAAGGGAATGAATGCGTCTGCCTGCTGACTTTTTTCTGGCCTTTCGCTATCTGCGACCGAAGCGAACCTTTGTGTCGGTCATCACTCTGTTGTCCATCCTGGGGCCGACTTTGGGCGTGGCGATACTGCTGATCGTCAGTTCGGTGATGGCCGGTTTCGACCGCGATATCCGCCGCGGCATCATGGACATGCAGGCGCACTTGCAGGTCTATCCGTGCTATGGCGCTGTGATTGACGATCCGGAACCGATGATGACGACTCTGCGTACGCATGGCGTGCAATGCGCGCCGCTGATTGAGGGGTCGGCGCTGATCCAGCTGCGCCAGAGTATCCAGCCGAAGATGCTGCGGGGAATTGTCCCGGCGCTGGAGAAGGAGGTGAGCAATGTGGCGGCGAAGGGCTTTATCGGTCGTTTTGACATTCGCGACGGCGAGGCGATCATCGGCCAGCGCCTGGCCATGCAGCTCGGCGTGCGCATGGGCGACCAGTTGCTCATTCATTCGCCGGCGCGTTTGACGCAGAATGTCAGTTGGAAGGACGACGGGCGGGTTGATGTCAGCCAGCCGGACGAGATTTACCTGCCAGAGGATGTGCGGGTCGTCGGCTTCTTCAGCACGGGCGTGGCGGATTTTGATGACAATGTGGTTTTCGTGACCCTTGATCAGGCTGCGGAGCTGTTTGGCTATGAGTGGGGTGCGGCGACCTGCGTGCAGGGCAAGGTGGCTGACCCCATGCGCATGGACGCATTGGTACAGACGTTGCGCGAGGCCTTGCTGCCGGCTGAGGTCGTGACCTGGCAGGAACGTAATCAGCTGCTATTCGGGACGTTGCGGGTTGAGAAGAATCTCATGTCTTTTCTGATGACTTTCATCGTGCTGGTGGCGTCTTTCAGCATCGCGGCGACGCTGATCACGGTGGTGGTGCAAAAGACGCGGGAGATCGGTGTACTGAAGGCGGTGGGGATGTCCCGTTGGCTGATTGCGCGCATTTTTCTGCTGCAAGGCGCCGTGATCGGCATAATCGGTACGAGCCTGGGCACGGCATTGGGACTGCTGGTGATGGCTTTCCGCAATCAGATCGCGGCGCTGCTCAGCGCCATCATGGGCCATGATGTCTTCCCGGCCGAACTCTACCACCTGACGCAAATACCGGCGCTGACTACGGCGGCGGACCTTGGCCGGATTGTCACGCTGTCGTTGAGCATCTGCATACTGGCGGCGCTGGTGCCCGCGCTCTACGCATCGGCAATGGCGCCGGCAAAAGCCCTGCAGGACGACGGCTGAGCGCACAAGGACCACAGTATGACAGCAGGTGAATTTTTATATGAGGTCAGGGACCTCCACAAGGACTTCCGGCTTGCCGGCACGGTGGTGAAGGTTCTTTGCGGGCTGAATTTCACGATTGGCCGAGGGCAATGGACGGCGCTGGTGGGGCCGTCGGGGTCGGGCAAGACGACACTGCTGCATCTTCTTGGCGGACTGGACCGACCGAGCAGCGGCGCGGTGATGCTCGAAGGCGTGGACTTGGCAACGCTGTCGGCCAGGCGATTGACCAACTTGCGCCGGCGACGCATCGGCTTTGTCTTTCAAGCATATCACCTTTTTCCCGAACTGAGCGCGTGGGAAAATGCCGCGTTGCCGGCCTTGCATTGGGGCACGGCGCGCGATGCTGCCTTCGCCAAGGCCCGGCAGTGGCTGGAGCAGTTTGGCTTGGGCGAGCGCCTGGAACACCGGCCGCAGGAACTCTCCGGCGGTGAACAGCAGCGGGTGGCTATCGCGCGGGCGCTGATCAATAACCCGGATGTCATTCTCGCCGATGAGCCTACCGGCAATCTTGATGCCGCCGCCGCCGATGGTATCGTGGCCATCCTCGCCGAGCTCCGCGCCACTGGCGACAAGACCTTGGTGATGGTCACTCACGACCAATCTCTTGCCGCCCGCGCCGATGCCATCATCAGCCTCAAAAAGCAATAGAATAGAGAATGGTTTTGCGAGGGGAGAGGAAGGGTCATTGACCCTTCCTCTCCCCTCGCG
>JAAZKQ010000834.1 GCA_012799755.1 Lentisphaerota bacterium
GCCTCATGGGGAGCTCGCCACCCCGGCCTGAAGGCCGGGGTTAAGCATGGTTAAGCGCCTACGGCGCAACATTATGGACACGATGAACGACAACACTTGCTCGCTCGCCGTCCATACTGTCCATATTGTCCATACTGTCCATAGCAGCTTGCGGGAACAACAATGTTCAACGAGTGACCGGTTGCGGTGACTTGTGGCCCCGAGGCGGCTAACGCAGGCGGCGGTCGTAATTGAAGAGGCGTGAGGGGCCCTGCACCCTCTCTGGCGGCTGTGGCCAGCTCAGGCTTGGGACGGCACGGAGGTCCGCCACCAGCCTGGCGGCAGCGATTTTTGGATTGCGCAGACTGCGCCAATCCAGGGGCGTTTCGGCGTAGAGGACTGTCAGGGGGCCTTCCCGATGCGGCCAGAGAGCGACCTGCCGTTTGTCCCGCAGCAGGGCCTGCTCCTCTGGTCGGCAGCCTGGCGGCAATTCCGCGCGAGTAAACATCAAGGGCAGATGGGCAAAGATTGTCAGGCTCATGGGTACGGCGATGGCGCCGCAGAGCTCTTCCAGCTGCTCGCGGTCAAGTTCACAGGATGCCATGACCATGCGACAACCCAAATCATAAAGCTGTTGCGCCGCCAAGCTGTTCATCACTGCCATGCCCGGCCCAGCCTCCATGACGCAGCCGGCTTCGCGCGCGAGCTGCCAAGTATCCCAGCTGTTGACTTCCACCGTCACGCCCGCCGTCGCCAGCAGCGACAACATGACACGCCAAGCGTCAAGCTCGGCTTCGTAAAGCACGGATGGCATGGCGACGGCTGCCAAGCGACCAGCCAGGCGGCTGATCTTGGCAAACAACTCCGGCACAGCGCTGGCATCCCCTGGTGAACAGCATAGCAGGAGAGGCGCTGTCAGGCCGGGATTTGCCGTTAGGAAGGCCTCGACTTGGTCGTCATTGATCCGAAAACAGTCAATGTCGTCACCCAACTGGCGCGTGTTTGCCGGGTGCGCGGTCGTGCGCGGCGCGAGCTCCTCTTGCAGGGCGGTCGGCAAGGACACGCCGCGGACCATGCCGTCACTTTCCTTGCGGAGCAGACGCAGATAGCTAACGATGTCATCCACTACGCGATTGCCGGCGCTGCGTGGGAAAAGCATTTCCGGCAACTCGCTGTCGTCACATTGGCAGGCCAGTATCGCGCCATCGGCGGCCACAGCGGCAACAAGCTGTTCCAGCACTGCGGCGATGGTTGTGGCGCGCTTGGCCTTCGCCACGCGTTGCGGCGCAATGCGAAAACTACGTTCTCGAAAGCCGTGGCTGACAGTCCACAAGGTGCCGCCGCGCTTATCGCGCGACAAGAACAGGCGTGGCTTGTCGTCATCGCTATCGGCGATGACCGACGGCGGCGCGGCCTCAGTGGCATCGGCGCTGTTCTGAGCCGATGCGACGCGCCCTGAATCGCCAGTGAGATTGTCACGCCGGCCACAGAGGTAGCCGTTGGTCATTTTGCGACCGGTATAGTTGCCGAGCTGGGCGGCTTGTTCAAGGTCAAGCGCCGAAGCGCCGTTTTGTTCCAGGGCGCGTCGGTAGAGGATAACGGCGTCGCGAACCCAGGCGGCGCTCTTCAGACGACCTTCGATTTTGAGCGAGGCCACGCCCAGTTGTCGCAACTTGGCCAGGTCGCCGGCCAGACAGAGGTCATGCATGGACAGCCATGGCCCGCTGTTGTCGGCCTGATCCGTCCATGGCACGCGGCAGGGACTGGCACAGGCGCCGCGATTGCCGCTGCGACCGCCGACCCAACTGGAGAGCAGACAACGCCCTGAACAACTGAAACAAAGCGCGCCCTGCACAAAGACTTCCAACTCCACGCCCGGCACGGCCGCCGCTGCTGCAATCTCGTCGCTGCTCATCTCTCGGGCCAAGACGACGCGGCTGATGCCCAGCGCCGC
>JAAZKQ010000835.1 GCA_012799755.1 Lentisphaerota bacterium
CCGCTTCGCTCCACCTGGGGTTACTCATGGTGGCAGCTCTCCGAGCTTGCTTTTCAACGAGCGCTTGTGTCACACACGGGGCACGGTTATCAATCGGTGACTACTTACCTCTCTGTTTCGCAAATGGAGCCTCTTCTTCTTGAAAGGGCCTGTGTTGCCAGTATGTTTTCTTTTTCCGTTTCCTTGCTTGAATGGGCGCTCCCGCCGGTGTTTCTTCGCATCTGCCAGAGAGGCGAACATGGCAAATCAGACCTTGAAACCACTTGTGTTGACACTGATGTCGCTGGCGTTCTTTCCGGTCATGGCGGCGACCTATTATGTCGCTCCGGGCGGTCGTGACGACCAAGTGGGCAGCGCCGAAGCGCCCTTTGCGACGCTTGAACGGGCGCGGGAGGCAGTGCGGGCGGCGAAGGCCGCCGGCGTGGCGGGACCGCATGAAGTGCTGCTGTTGCCGGGCATGTACCCGTTGAGCGCGAGCTTCAAATTGGGCGCGGCTGACGCGGGCACGGCGGCGGCGCCGGTGGTCTATCGCGCAACTGAGGCCGGCGCAGCGCGGCTGCTGGGTTCGACAACGATCCCGGCGTCGGCCTTTAAGCCCGTTACGGACGCGGCGGTGTTGGCGTTGCTGGAGCCTGCGGCGGCGGCAAAGGTGCTGGTGGCCGACTTGGCGGCGCTGGGTTTTCCGGCGCGGAAAGAGATTGTCGCGCGCGCCGGCGGCGGCACGACGGAATTGCCGGAGTTGTTCTGCAATGAGGAGCGCATGCAGCTGGCGCGTTGGCCTGACAGCGACTGGGCCGAGGTCGAGGCGATCATTGATGGCGGCGCCGTGCCGCGAACCGGCAAGGCCGCAACCGGCGAGCATCCCGGCGGCATCTTCCAGTACAAAGAGGACCGGCCGGCGCGCTGGAGCGTGGAACGCGGTATTTGGCTGCGGGGCTACTGGTGTTTTGACTGGTCCGAGAGTGTCATCAAGGCATCCATGCTTGATACTGAGCTGAAGCGCATCGGCCTGAGTGCGCCGCATACCTACGGCCTGCGGCAGGGCAATCCCTCGCCACGACGCTGGTATGCATTGAATCTGCTGGAGGAATTGACGCGGCCAGGCGAATTTTATGTTGACGCGGCAGCGAATAAGCTGTATTTCTGGCCGCCGGTGGATTTGGCAACCGCGCGCGTGGCATTGACGACGCACACCGGCGTCTTGATTGAGCTTGACGGCGCGGACGATGTGTGGCTGCAAGGCCTGGTGCTGGAGGAAGCCGGCGGCGGCATCCGCGTACAGAACAGCTCGCGGGTGCGCATTGAGGGTTGCACTGTACGCAATATGCATCACACGGGCATTTCCCTGCAGGGCGGCCGCGAGCATCAAGTACGGTCCTGCGACGTGCATGACACGGGCACGGGCGGCATATCCCTCCAGGCCGGCGACTACAAGACCCTGGCGCGCGGCGACAGCCTGATTGAGAATTGCCACATCTGGCGTTTTGCCGTCCATAAATTGACCTATTCCAACGGCATTACGCTGGCCGGCGTGGGCAACACCGCGCGACACAACCTGCTGCACGACGCGCCGCACATGGCTGTCGGCGGTGGCGGCAATGACAATATCTTCGAGTACAATGTCGTGCGTCACGTCTGCCTGGCGGCGGACGATTCCGGCGCCTACTACAAGGGGCGCAATCCGGCGCGGCGCGGCAACATTGTCCGCTACAACTTCTGGCACAGCATCGGCAAGCCCATGGGGCACGGCGTGGCCGCAGTCTATTTCGATGATGGCGACGGCGGCGACTCGGTGATCGGCAATCTCTTCTTCCGTTGCGGCGACCCGGGCAAGGGCTCCTTCGGCACGGTGTTTTCGCATGGCGGGCATGATCTGCTGGCCGACAACAACATCTTCATTGAGTGCAAACGACCGCTGGGATCCTCGCCATGGAATGACAAGCGCTGGCGGGACGCCATGAGCAGCAAACTTTACTTGGATCGCCTGACGAAAGAGGTTGATATCCGGGTGCCGCCCTACACCACCCATTACCCGGCGCTGGTCGGCTATTTTGACGAAAAGCTCAATGAGCCGCGCGTGAGTTTCGCCCGCCGCAATCTGCTGGTGATGTGCGCGGAACCGAAAAGCGGCAACTGGCAGCTGGATGACAGCAACTGGATCACTGAGGAAGACCCGGGCTTCGTTGATATCAACGGCGGCGATTTCAATTTCAAGGCCGATGCGGCGGTGTTCAAGCATATTCCGGCCTTTGAGCCGCTGCCGCTGGCGAAGATGGGCTTGTATGTGGACCAATGGCGAAAGCAGGTGGAGCGCGAGGAGTGGAACTTGCCGCCGCCGCGACCGCTGCCGCCACTGAAGCAGCAGCGGCCCGCCGCTCGCAAAGCAGCCCGGCAGGGCAGCGCGCCGGTATTCACTGCCACGCGCATCGCTGCCGCACCGGGGATTGACGGCGTGGCCGACGCGGCGGAGTGGGGCGGGCTGCCGCCCGATGGCGCAATGCTCCTTGCCCATCATTAC
>JAAZKQ010000836.1 GCA_012799755.1 Lentisphaerota bacterium
CAGCAATCATATCATCCAGGTGCTGGTACTTCAAGGACGTCAGCCCCAGATCTTCACGGATGCACTCGACCATCGCCGCGTATTTTTCGCTCGTATGATCCGTATACAGCTCCAGATTCTTCTCGCAGTCACCCTCAAGGCGCTGGATAGCCCGCCGCGCCGCCAATTCCAGCAAGGCCCGTCCACGGGTAAAATTCAGGTACTTGCAGTTGAACAAAATGGGCGGGCATGCCGTGCGCACATGAATCTCCTTGGCGCCCAGCTCGGATAAGCGCTTGAATGTATCGCGCAGCTGCGTGCCGCGCACGATGGAATCCTCGCAGAACAATAGTTTCTGGCCGCGAATAAAGCGCTCAATGGCGATCAGCTTCATCTGTGCAATAAGTTCACGGGTCAGCTGCTCACTGGGAGTGAAGCTCCGCGACCAGGTCGGCGTGTACTTGGCAAACGAACGCTTGTAGGGCAATCCTGAGATATGGGAATAGCCCAACGCGTGCGCCGTGCCGGAATCCGGGACGCCGACCACTGCGTCCACGTCCAACTCGCCATCCCGCCGCGCCAAGGCCATGCCGCAGCGGTAACGCACGTCCTCCACATTGATGTTTTCGTAAGACGACGCCGGAAAGCCGTAATAAATCCACAGAAACGCGCACATCCGCATGGTCTTGCGGGGAGACAGAATCTGCTGGATGCCTTCGCGTTCGTGCAACAGCACGGCTTCGCCGGGCCCGAGCCAACGCACCACCTTGTAGCCGAGGTTGTCCAGCGCGCAGGTCTCGAAGGTCGCCGCCATGCTGCCATCGCTCTTCTGACCAATGACCACCGGTGTCCGCCCATAGCGATCACGCGCGGCATAGATGCCTTCTTTGGTCAGCAGCAGCATGGAACAGGAGCCCTGCACTTTATCCTGCGCCGAACGGATGCCGTCGGCATAATTAGCCTCAAGGCTGATGAGCGTGGCGACCATTTCTGTAGGATTCACGCCGTCGCTACTGATTTCGGCAAAATGCGCGCGGGTGCTGCGGAAGGCATTACGGCTCAGCTCGTTGAGATTGTTGATCTGGCCGACGGTGGTGATGCCGAAGGTTCCCAAGTGTGACGAAATGATCAAGGGCTGGTCGCCCGAATCGCTGATACAGCCGATGCCGCGGGTGCCGCCAGTGCTCTCAAGCTCAGCAATATCATCCTGGAACTTGCTGCGGAATTGCGCGTTGGTAATGTCGTGAATAAAGCGCCGGAAGCCCTTGTCGCCCCAAACCATCATACCGCCGCGAAGATTGCCCAAGTGCGAGTGGTAGTCAGTGCCAAAGAAAAGGTCCTGCACGCAGGTTTTTGCGGAGACGACCCCAAAGAAACCGCCCATACTTCTCAGCCTTCTTTCGTTCTAATCCAGTGCTCGTCACATCGTCAGCCGATACGCCCCGAGGGGCTGTCCGGCATGTCCGACCTCGTCCATGGCTGCCCAGCGGTTTCTCCAGCAGGCACAACCATTAAGACCAGGGCCCATTCAGAACTCGGCGCTTTGAGGCGTACGCGGGAAGGGTATGACATCACGGATGTTGCCCATGCCCGTGCAGAAACGCACCATGCGCTCAAAACCCAAGCCGAAACCCGCGTGCGGTACTGTCCCAAAGCGCCGCAAATCGCAATACCACCAGTAATCTTCAGGCGCCATACCGATGGCGCGAATGCGCTCCTCCAGTATGTCCAAGCGCTCTTCGCGTTGACTGCCGCCGATAATTTCACCGACAGTCGGCAGCAGCACGTCCATGGCCGCCACCGTCTTCTGATCGTCATTCAGACGCATGTAGAAAGCCTTGATCTCCTTGGGATAGTTCATCACAATCACCGGCCCATGGAAGAGCTCCTCAGCTAAATAACGTTCGTGCTCGGACTGCAAATCAGCGCCCCAGAAGGGCTTGTACTCAAATTTGTCTGCCGCCTTCTCCAGCAGCTCAACGGCCTCGGTGTAGCTGATGCGAGTGAACTCGGCCTTGGCCAGACCTTCAAGATTGGCCAACAGGCCCTTCTCAATGCGCTGATCAAAGAATTTCAGGTCTTCGGGGCAGCGCGCAAGCACTTCTTGGAAGAGGAAGCGCAAATAGTCCTCAGCCAAATCGGCGATGTCGCTGAGGTCGGCAAAGGCGACTTCCGGCTCAATCATCCAGAATTCTGCCAAGTGCCTGGTCGTGTTGGAGTTTTCTGCGCGGAAGGTCGGCCCGAAGGTATAGACATTGCCGAGTGCGCAAGCGTGGGTCTCGGCTTCCAGCTGGCCGCTGACCGTGAGCTTGGCCGGACGCGCAAAAAAGTCCTGCTTGAAGTCAACCTTGCCGCTATCGGGGTCCCGGGGCAACTTGTCCAGATCAAGCGTGGTAACTTGGAACATCTCGCCGGCGCCTTCGCAGTCACTGCCGGTGATAATCGGGGCGTTTAAGTAGTAGAAATCCCGCTCCTGGAAGAAGCGATGCGTAGCGAAGGCCAAGGCGTTACGCACTCGCGTCACCGCCCCGAAGGTGTTGGTTCGCGCCCGCAGATGGGCGACTTCGCGCAGACGCTCAAAGGAAATGCGGCTTTTGCCAAGCGGATATTCCAGCGGATCGCAGAACCCGAACACGGTCAAGGCCGTAGCCTGCAACTCAACCGCCTGACCAGACGCCGGCGACTCCACCAAGTGCCCCGTCACTCTCAGCGACGCACCAGGATGCAGACGCGTGACCTCCGATGCGTAATTGGGCAGGCTCGTCGGCGCCAAAATCTGCAAGTTGCCCATGCAGGAGCCGTCATTCAATTCAATAAACGACAGACCTGCCTTCGAATCACGACGAGTACGCACCCAGCCGGCAACCGTCATCTCCTTGCCGTACTCACGACAGGCCAGCGCGTCACGCACCAATGTCCGCCTCATTATCCACTCCTTCAATCAACTGCCGCACTGAACGCAAAATAAACGCCGGTAGACACGGTGCATCGCCGACGATTATACAATTTCGCGAAAACTTGTAATATAGCATGACTTGCCCGGCAGTCCGCAGCCCCTGCCGGCTTTTCTCAGGTGGATCTTGCTGCTTGATCGGTCAGATCGGTCTGATCCGTCAGATCGGTCTGATCAGCGGACGGATCAGGCGGATTGGACGGATCAGACGGATTGGACGGATCAGACGGATCCGGCTTTTTGATCGGGCGGATCGCCGTCGCGTGAGAAAAAACCAGCGGCGTGAATTGCCGCGCAGCGGCAAGACACGACGCCATAATCTGCGACAATCTGCGCAATCTGCGGATAAAAAAACTTCGCGCCGTCGCGTGAGAAAAAAACCG
>JAAZKQ010000837.1 GCA_012799755.1 Lentisphaerota bacterium
ATGAAATGCCGCGAAGGCAAAAGGCTATTTTGCTGAGGCACAAAGCGTCATGGAAAAATAGTTAAATGAAGAACATTGGACTCAGGAGACTGGTTGACCGACACCGGGGCTCCTGGAAACGCCGCCCTTTCGCGTGAGACTCCAGAATCTGCGATAATCGGCGTAATCTGCGGATAAAAAAACATCCTGCGGATAAAAAAGTAAATCAGTGCAGCATCACCTGTCCACCGGTAACGGGAATCGCCTGGCCGGTTTCGTATGCCTGCTCAACGCAGTACATAATGGCCCGGGCGACATCAACCGGCAGACAGCCGCGCCGCATCGGCACCTTGTCTTCGTAGAAGCGGCGCACATCCTCCACCGTCTTGGCGCCGGGCACCTTGCCGGTATTGAGATACTGAACAAAAAGCCCGCGCTCCGGATCGCTCCACAGCGGCCCATCATAGAAATTACCGGGGCAGACACTATTGACCTTGATGCAGTCCGTCACCAGTTCCTTCGCGAAGCTCTGCGTCAACCCGATCGTACCGAATTTCGAGCCGGCGTAGGCGCCGTTCTTGTTGCTGCCTTCCAGGCCGCTCTTGGAGTTGACCTGAACCACGTCAGACCACAATCCCTTGCCGTCAACGATCTGTGCGGCCATCACTTTCGCCGCGTATTTCACGCATAGGAAATAGCCCGTGTAGTTGATATTGGTGACGAAATCCCAGTCCTTCTTCGACATCTCCTTCACCGAGCCGGCGCGCAGCACACCGGCGTTGGCCACCAACAAGTCCACGCCACCGAAGTCCTTTGTCACCGCCGCAAACATCGCCGCCACCGAATCCTCGTCGGCGATATTCACGGCCACCGACGTCGCCCGATCCGCGCCATAGGCATCGCAAAGTTCTTTCGCGGCAGAGGCCGCGCCTTCGGCATTCATATCCGCGATCACCACCAGCGCGCCATTGGCGGCCAGGGTCTGGGCGATGCCCAGGCCAAAGCCCTGCGCGCCACCCGTCACCACGCTGACGCGATTGCCCAAGCGGCTGGCGGCACCCGTCGCCAGACTGACCTTGCGCCGGTAGGACTCCACTTCCCAGTTCTCGATGAACTTGTACTGGCGCTCACTTAAAAAATGCGCCCCGCCAAAAGCCGCCGCCAGCGCCTGCACCTGCCGCGCATTGGCCAATGCCACCGCCACCGCCCGGGCGTCCTTCAAGCTGTCTCCGACCGTAAACAGCGCCTTGCCGGGCACTTCCACCACCTTCGGCTGATAGCCCCGTTCGGCCACGAAAGCCGCAATGCCCGCCGCGTCAGCAGCGCCGCGATAGGCAAAGCTCTTGGCGTACACGATATGATCCGGCGTCAGCGGCCCGCCCTGGGCTTCGCCGGCGCCGACGCAATGGACAATCACCCGCGCCTCGGCCGTGCCCAGAATCGTCCGCAAAGCCGGCGCACTGGCCAGCAGCGTGTCACGGTCCGGCTCGCCCAAGGCCGGCACGCCCACGGCCACGCCGGCCTGCGCATAAGCGCGCTTCAGCGTATCCACAATATGCTCGTAAAGTCGGCGGATTTCCTCCGCGCTGTCCGCGCCGACAAAGACGCCGTGGTTCTGCAGGAAGACCAGCTGCGGCTGCTTGCCTGAGGCCGCTTTCGCCTCATCCAGCGCCTTCTTGACCACGAAGGCCAGCGTGCAGCCCGGGTCGCAATAGTCCAGCCACAGCGCCTCAGGAAACAATTTTGCGCAGGCCGCCTTGCCCTCTTCCGCGCAAGTCATGCCATTCACCAGCGCCGGATGCAGATGCACGACATAGCTGTAGTCAATGACTTCGTGCACTGGTGCTTCCACCGATGGCCGACCGGCGCCCAGGGGCCGCACTGCAGCAGCCATCACGGCCTTCGCCGCCGCTTCACGCCCAGACGCATCCGCCGGCAGTTCGGTCGTGAACAATGCCCGGATCGCCTGGCGCTCCATCGCCAGAAACTGCTCAGGCTGAATCGTCGCCAGTGCCACGCCGCTGGGCTTGATGTACAGCGTCTTCTCATCTTTCACCGAGGTGTTGCCGCCACCCAAAAACACAAAATCCGGGTTCGCGCCGTAGTGCTGTGACAGCTTGGCGATGTTCTGCAGTTTTTCTTGCATGACCTTGTTCCTTTTTTAGTTATGCCCAGCCATGGTTGTCATGGTCGTCAAAATATGCTCAGAGCCCAGCCGGCCGCAGCCGCTGCTCCTACTCGGTGCCCTCGCCGCGATCAATACTGATGCCGCGGCGCTGAAAAGTCGGCACATCGAGATTCTGCCCATTGTAGCGCGTCGGCTCCGTTGATGAAAAAATCCCCAGCGACAATTCGCTGAAGGCGAAGAACAGCTGTTCCTGTCCCTTTGCCGGCACCTTGCCTGCTGCCGCGCCTTGGCTCGCAGCGGCCAATGGCGACGCGCTGTCTTTGACCGATGACAGCTCCGGCAGCGGATTGATGAAGGGCTGCAACATGCCGGCGGCGATTTCCCCCAACCAGAGCGCCAGCCGTGCGAAAGCCGCCTCGGCGACCGGCACCGCCGGCATCGTCACCTGCAAGGCATCAGCCGGCAGCTCCACAAAAACCCGGCACAACGCCTGAAGACGCTGCCGTTCCTCAGCTGACAGCCGTTGCCGTTCCTCCCCCTCGAAAGAGTAGGGCGTGCTGACCAAAACCAGTACCGGCAAGCCCATGCCCGCAGCGTACTCGACCAAGGGCAACAGCGCGCCCGTGCCGGTGCCGCCGCCCAGCGTCGCCGTCACCAACAACAGCCGACAGGCGCCCAGCAGCTCGCCAAACATGGCTTGATCGGCATGAAAAGCCGCCGCCGCCAAATCGCTGTCGCCACGACAACCTTCGCCATCGGTAAGCTCACGACCAAAAAGCAGATAACGGGACGCCGCTGAAGACGACGCCGGCGGCGCCAGCGCCTCGGCCGTGTCAGCCAAAAACACCTGCAAGTTGCCCTGCCCGTAGTGCTTATACACATATTCGGCCGCCGCGCAGCCGCCCTCTCCCAAGCCAAGCAGAACGCAACGGGGCGCCCCTGGCACAGAGGCAGGCATCGCATGAGTCATGGCACTTTCCCTGGGCATAGTCATAGTCACCAATTCACCAGCGCATTCAATACTTTCCGGCACAACTGCAAACTTTCCGCCAGCGAGCCCGCCGCCGGCCGACCGGCGCGCTGAATCTCCAAATCGCGTTGCCCCGAGCGCAACAGCCCGATCAAGGTGATATTTCGCGGCGAGTTGACAATTTCCGGGAGCCCGCTCGTGGAATATGGCCGGGCAATTTTCGCCGGTAGCTGCAAAACATTCTGGGCAAGCTCACAGATGCCGGGTATCATCGCTCCGCCGCCGGAAAGAAGCACGCTGCCGCCTGTCCAAGTCCAAGCGCCGGCTGCGGTCAACTCCTGCCTAATCACCTCAAACAGCTCGCTCAGCCGCAATTCCAGAACCAGCTCGACGCTGGAGGCCGGTATGGCCCGCCCTTTGCCGCCACGATTCAGCGTCGTCGTCACCATGCGATTGCGCCCATCATGCAACGCCACCGCCGAACAATGCATCGCCGACAACTCCCGGAGCATCTTCCGCCCCACGCTGATATGCGCATTGAAGGCAATCGCCAAGTCATTGGCAATCTGCTCGCAACCCACCGTCAACTGTCCGCAGTGATAGCAGCCCAAGTCCGTAAACACCGCGTAGGAGGTCACGCCCGCGCCAATGTCAATCAGCAGCTGGCCGCCGCTCACCGAGTTCACCGGCAAACAGGCGCAGCCAATGGCCAAGGGGGTGTAAAAAGCCGTCGAAACACCGCGCCCAAGCGCGTCAGCAAGTATCCCGCAGGTGGTCTTCAGGCGATCCTGATTGGCCACCACATGCTGCAATTCCACTTCCAAGCTACGGGACGAATGGCCAACCGCGTTGAGGACTTCCCGACCGTCATCCAGCCGGTGCACCCGCGTATAACTATGCAAAGGCAGGGTGTCCGGCGGCGGCGGCAACTCGTTGGCCATGTGTGCCGCACGCACCATGTCCTCCTCGGAAATCCGCGTGTCCGGCCGATCAATCGTCACCCGACCAACATGATTCAAGGTACGCAGATAGTTGCCGGACAGGGCCAGAAAAACCGGCCCGTTGATCTCGGCGCCGGCATTTTCCTCGGCCTGGGCCAAGGCGCGCTTGACTTGCTCAACCACAAAAACCGTGTCTATCGCCTCGCCTTTGCACATCTGCACCGACGGCGCTTCTCCGTAGCCAAGCAGTGACAGCACGCCCGCGCTGTGGTACTCGCCCATGAGGACTTTCGTGCTCGCCGTGCCAATCTCGACACCTGTGTATATATCCCGTTGGGCCTTCGCCATCTGCTTCTCAATCCGCTGTTGCAACCATACCCGCCACGCCATGGGGAAGCTTCGCCCCCAGTGCCACGCTCAGTGACAGTACGGCCAAACGCCTTTCACGCCCGCGAAAACGAGCCAGAGTCGCCTGCACTATGTCGCCGTCCTGCCAAGCCGCTGTAGAACAGAGAAGTTAAGGTGTCACAGCCGGCATTCAAGGACATGCGACCGTTTTTTGGCTGTATAGTATGGCTTCGTCATAAGAATCAACTCACTGCGAAGCATCAGCAAAGGACAAACGATGAAAAGCGCTTTCGAACTGGCCATGGAACGCCTCGGCGGCAATATCAGACAGTATTCGGATGAACAGAAAGAACAACTGGCTGAAGTTGACAGACTCTACGAATCGAAAATCGCCCAGGCGAAATTCGCCGCCGCCGACCGGCTCAAAAAGGCCAGCAACGACAGCGCCCAGCAAGAACAAATCCAAAATGACCTCGCCGTCGAACTGCGCTCCCTGGAAGAACAACGCGAGCGCAAAAAAGAAGAGCTGCGCAAGCAATTCAACGGCTGAGCATCATGTCGCGGCAGCGAGGGCCGACGCAATTATACCCGGCAGGATAGGATATGTTTGTTGATAGAGTGAAAATAGTCGTCGCCGCCGGCGACGGCGGCAACGGCTGCGTCAGCTTCCGACGAGAAAAATTTGTGCCCTTGGGCGGGCCCGACGGCGGCGACGGCGGCGACGGCGGCTCCGTCATCCTCCGCGCCTCAGCCGGCGAGCACAGCCTTGTTGATCTGAAATTTCAGCAGCATTGGTCAGCCGAGCGCGGCGGCGGCGGCATGGGTAAGCGCATGCACGGCGCCCGCGGCCGCAACTGCATCGTTGCCGTGCCCCTCGGTACGCTGGTCTTCCTGGAAAACAGCGACGAACTCATCGTTGATCTTTGCGAAGACGGCCAGGAGTACCTCATTGCCCAAGGCGGCAAGGGCGGCAAAGGCAACAGCCGTTTCGTCAGCTCCGTAAACCGCGCCCCACGCACGGCGCAGCCCGGCAGTGAAGGCGAAAAGAAAACCCTTGAGCTCGAACTCAAGATCATAGCCGACGTCGGTCTGGTCGGCTACCCCAACGCCGGCAAATCCACCCTCCTGCGCGCCATTTCCGCCGCCAAACCCAAAACCGCGCCGTACCCATTTACCACCCTCCACCCCAACGTCGGCATCGTCGAAACCGACGACTACCGCCGCTACACCGTCGCCGACATTCCCGGGCTTATCGCCGGCGCCTCCGAAAATGTCGGCCTCGGCCACGCCTTCCTCCGCCATATCGAACGCTGCCGCATTCTCTGCTACACCCTCGACATGGGCGGCGTTGATGGCCGAGACCCCCTCGCCGATCTGGAATCCCTACGTGACGAAATCGGCAAATACGAAGAAGCGCTGCTCAAACGACCGGCCATCATCGTCGCCAATAAGATGGATATTGAAGTCGCCGCTGAGAATCTTCGGCGACTGCGTGAAGCCGAACCCAACACGCTGATTATGCCCGTCTGCGCCGAACTCGGCGAACATACCCAGGAGCTCATCCTCACTCTCCGCAAAATGCTTGATGAAAGCCCAGCCGACAACCCGGATGACCTCCAACGCATCCTCGCCAAACGCCGCAGCTACCACTCACGTAAAAAATCAGCGGACGACGCCGACTGGTCCGGCGTGGAGGTCTTCTACCAGTGATCGGGCAATCAACAATCGCCCCCGACCGCTCCGACCGTGAAGAAAAAATGCCGCGTCGTCCGTCTTATTGTAAAGGTCCCTATTCCTTGGGTTTGCTACTCTTTTTCATCATCATCATCTGCCTGAATATCTACGATTGGTGGAAACTCCGCAACGGCCTGCTACTGCAGAAGCCCGGCGCCGCCTTGCCGCTGCTGCTGGTCATGCTGTTCCTGACACTGCTGCCGGTGATCATGCGCCTGGCTGTTCGTGGACACGGCAACGGCCCGCGCGCATTGGAGCTCATCGCCTGGCTCTGGCTGGCATGGAGCTTCTGGTTGGCCGCGGCTTTCCTGTTTACCGACCTGTGGGACTTCGCGCTGCTGACCTGGCGCCTCTGGCTGCACCCCGGCGCCGGCGATACCAATACCCACAATATCATGCGCTACTGTTTCTCGCCGCGCAGCGCCGCCTGCTTCGCCTTGGGCTTCGTCGCCTTCGCCAGCATCTGGGGCAGCATTGAGGCTCGTCTCATCCGCATCAAGGAAATCAACATCGTCAGCGCCAAAGTCCCGCCCACCGCCGATGGCTTCAAACTCCTCCAGCTCTCCGATGTCCACATCGGCCCGAGCTTGGATAATTATATGCTCAAGCGCATTATCAGGCTTGCCCGCGAAGCCCAGCCGGACCTCTTGGTCAGCACCGGCGATCTCATTGACGGCTGCGGCGTCCGTGAGCACCGCCTGGCCGTCGCGCTCGCCGCCGCCGAGGCAGCCAAAGGCAGCTACGCCGTCCTCGGCAACCACGAGGCCTACAATGGCCTTGAGGAAAGCATCCGTCTCCACCGGGAAGCCAACATGACTCTCCTCCGCCAGCAAGGCGTCAGCATTGACGGCTGGCTCTGGCTCTATGGCGTTGATGACCCGGCCGTGTACCGCCGCAATGGCCTGCAAAGCAGCGACCTCTACGCCGGCCTGAGCGAGGCGCCAACCCAGCCCGAACCCTTCAAGATACTGCTCAAACACCAACCCCAGCCCGACAAGCAAGCCCTGCCCTTCTTCGACTTGCAGCTCTCCGGCCACAGCCACGGCGGTCAGATCGTTCCCTTCAATTTCGTCGTCAATCTGGCCCACCGTTGGCGCCCCGGCCGCTTGCATCAGTTCGCTGAAGGCATGAAATTCTATGTCAGCCGCGGCACCGGCGTCTGGGGGCCGCCTCTGCGCTTCCTGGCACCGCCGGAGCTCACCCTCTTCGTTTTTCAGCGCCCTGAGACCAACACCGACACCGGCGCCGATCTCAGCGGGCAAAAATCCACCAACGACTCGAAACAAGCAGGCGAAGGAATCTGAATCATGCGTATCTTTGTCGCCGGCGGCGCCGGCTATATCGGCAGCTGCACCACCGAGTACCTCCTCAACCAGGGGCACGACGTCACTGTCTATGACGCCCTTCTCAACGGCCACCGCGCTGCCGTGGACCCCCGCGCCCGCTTCGTCCATGGCAACCTCGCCGACGCAGCCAAGCTCGACGCAGCCATCGCCGAAGCCAAACCCGAAGGCATTATTCACTTCGCCGCCTTCATCGAAGTCGGCGAGTCCATGAAACTGCCCGGCAAATACTTTGCCAACAATGTCGGCAACGGCATCAATCTCGCCGAAGCCGCAGTCAAGCACGGTGTGCGCAAAATCGTCTTCTCCAGCACCGCCGCCGTCTATGGCATGCCCAAGCGCGTACCCATTACCGAAGCCGAAGACAAACAGCCCATCAACGCCTACGGCGAATCAAAACTCATGTTTGAAAAAATCCTCGGCTGGTTCCAAAAACTCAAGGGCCTGCAATACACCGCTCTGCGCTACTTCAACGCCGCCGGCGCCAGCGAAAAGTACGGCGAAGACCACAATCCCGAAACCCACCTCATCCCGCTTGTCATGCAGGCAGCCGAAGGCAAACGAGAGAAAATCAGCGTCTTCGGAACCGACTACGACACCCCCGACGGCACCTGCATCCGCGACTATATCCATGTCCTCGACCTCGCCCAGGCACATCTCCTGGCCCTCGAAAATCACGACTCCGGCGCTTTCAATCTCGGTTCCGGCCAAGGCCACAGCGTCAAAGCCATCATTGACACCGTTCGCCATGTCACCGGCAAGGATTTCAAGGTCGAATACGCCGAACGCCGTCCCGGCGACCCCGCCCGCCTCGTCAGCGACTCCAGCGCCGCCCGCACCACCCTCGGCTGGAAACCACAATTCGAAGACATCGAATCCATTGTCGCCTCCGCCTGGAAATGGCGCTGCGCACACCCCAATGGCTACGACGATAAATAAACGCCACAGCACCCAAAGGTCGCAGCCCCCAACCCGCAACACCAGACACGGCCATGAATGACGCAGCCGACAGCCACAATGCCAGCGCCGGGCGCAATGCCGACGCCGGCGCGTCGCCAGGCCGCCGCGCCCTCGGCTGGACCCTGCGCCTCGGCGGCATCGCCCTCGCCGTGCTGCTGCTCTACCTGACCATCTCCCGTACGGACGCCGACCTCCGCAGCGTCCTCCGCTCCGCCAGCCCCTGGCCCTTGCTCATCGCCTTTGCCCTGCTGGGCGCGACCCATTTCCTCGGCGCCTACCGCTGGATTACCCTCCTGCGTGTGCAAGGCGTCTACCTCGGCTATCCTCTCAGCCTCAAACTCACCATCGTCGGCCATTTCTTCTGCTCGGTTATCCCTGGCGCGGCCAGCGGCGACCTGCTCAAAATGGGCTACGTCCTCAAATACAGCCAAGGCCGCGGCACCGAAGCTGTCCTGAGCATCATTATTGACCGCATTCTCGGCTTGGCCGGACTGATCGTCATCGGCGCCGCCGCCGGCGCCTACATGCTCATTTGGCGCCACGACCTAGTCCTCGCCCAGCCGCTGCTGGCCACGACCATCGCCATTATCTTCGCCGGCGCCGTCGGCCTCGCCGTGCTTTATGCCGTGCTTCTGCTCCGCGCGCGGCTGATGCGCTGGCGACCATGCGCAGCCCTGGCAACCTGGGGCTCGCG
>JAAZKQ010000838.1 GCA_012799755.1 Lentisphaerota bacterium
CCTGCACTTTCACAGCCGTGCCGTATCATCTCTGGGCAAATCGCGCTCCCGGCGAAATGATCGTCTGGATCCTTGAGTAAGCACGCTCAGCAGGGCGCTCGCGCGTTGCGCTGGCGGCATTTTCGGCGGCGCCATGCGTGCAGGCAGCAGGCAAGCCCCTGGCGGTCATTGAGGAATGGCATCATGACTTTACGCGCCATCATCATCAGCATCATCGGCGTCGTTCTGCTGTGCAGTTTCACCTTCTTCAACGACATGGTCATCGGCGGCACTTTCCTGGTGGGCAACTTCATGCCCTTCAGCATCATGGGCACGCTGATTCTCTTTGTGCTGCTGGGCAATCCCCTCCTTGCCTGTTTCGGCAAGAACTGGCCATTGAACGGCAAGGAACTGGCCGTCATCATCACCCTGATCTTCTTCTCCTGCTTCATCCCCGGTCGCGGTCTCATGCACCATTTTGCCAACGTGCTCATGTTTCCGCACCACTACACCCGCACCAACGCCGCATGGAAAGCCGGCAGCCCACGCATCGCCCTCAATGATATCAGCGACTGGCATGCCGTCGCCGCCCGACTCTCAGCCACCCCCGATGAGTTGCATTCCGCCGCCGCGCTCATCCGCAAACAGCTCAGCCCCGAGCTGCTGGCCATGCTGGCCGACAGCTCGCCTGGCATACCCGATGCCGATTGCCAATTCCGCGCCATCAGCGAATTCAACCGTATCATCCACGACAAGGCCCTCCACAACGATCTGCGCAACAACCCGCCACCACTGCCCAATTACGCGCGCTATCTCCTCAAAAGCAGCGATGAACAGCTCTCAGAGGAAGAACTCCAGGGGCTCACCCGTGCCGTCTTCGACGTCGCCTTCGCCGGCGCCATCCGCTCGCGCAACCCCGGCGCCGTTGCCCATATCCCGCCGCTCATGCTGGCTAATCCGCGCTTGGACGCCAACGCTCTCGACGGTTTTGTCAACGGCGTCGGCGCGGGCGACGAGCCCATCTCCCTGTTCCACGACATCCCCTGGCGCGCCTGGTGGCACACGCTGCTGTTCTGGCTGCCGGTGATGTTCATCATCTGCTGCGCCGCCACCGGCCTGGCGATGGTGGTTCACCGCCAATGGATCAGCCATGAGCACCTGCCCTATCCCACGGTGGAATTCATGCGCATGCTCATGCCTGAGCCCGGTCAGGTTCTCAGCAGCATCTTTCGCAATCGGCTCTTTTGGCTTGGCTTGCTACCCGTACTTATCATCCACATGAACAACTGCGCGGCCACTTGGTGGCCTTCCGTGCTCATCCCCGTCAAACTCAAATTCAACTTCGTGCCTTTGCTCAAATTGGCCCCGACCTATTACCGCTCCGGCATCCATATCTGGGCGCTCTTTGCGCCGACCATCTACTTCGTGGTCATCGGCTTCGCCTATTTTCTACCCAAGGACATCTCCCTGTCCCTGGGTATCTCCCCCTTCGCCTACGGTTTTGTGACCGGCAAGCTCGCCGGCCTCGGCATCGTCATGGGCGCAACCATGTTGAAGCCGACGCTCAGCACCTTCTGCTACGGCGGCGCCTACATCGGCATGTTCGCCGTGCTCATGTACACCGGCCGCCGCTACTACGGCTCCGTCCTGCGTCGCTGCTTCGGCCTCAAAGGCGGCGACCCCGTGGAAGTGCACGCTGTCTGGGGCGCCCGCATGGTTATTCTTGGCATGATCGCCTTTGTACTGATGACGCGGCTGATTGACCTTGAATGGCCGCTCGCCCTGATGTACATCTCGGGCATGCTGGTGCTGCTCACCGTCGTCAGCCGGCTTCTGGCCGAAGCCGGCGTCTACTACCTGCACACCTACGTCTTCCCCTGTGCCATTATCTGGGGCTTTCTCGGTGTGCAGTCCCTCGGTCCCGAACAGATACTCATCATCGGCACCATCTCCTGCGTCACGTTTGTTGATTCGCGCGAATGCTTCATGCCCTACGCCGTCGCCGGTTTCTGCCTGAGCGACCGCATGCAGTGCCGCATCGGCAAACTGGCCATCGCCGGCCTGGCCATCATCATCATCGGCCTGGCCGCCGGCGTGCCGGCGACACTCTACTATCAACACAAAAATGGCGGTACCCGCAGCGGCGACGGCTGGACCCGCTACACGCCCATGATCGCCATCAACGCCAATATCGAACTGCGCAACACCCTGCAAGCCCAAGGCGCGCTAAGGATCATCGAAGACCGCAGCCCTTGGGAGCGCATCAAGGCGATCAAACCCGTTGCACCGTCCCTGCTGGCCTTCGCCACTACCTTCTCGCTGGTGATCCTTTTCACCTTCTGTCGCCATCGCTTCCCTTGGTGGCCACTGCATCCGGTAATGTTCCTGACGCTGGCCACCTACCAGTGCGTCGTCCTGTCCTTCTCTTTCCTCCTTGGTTGGCTCATCAAATCGCTGGTCACCCGCTTCGGCGGCGGCAAACTTTACCAGGATCTCAAGCCCTTCATGGTCGGCATCGTTGCCGGCGAATTCCTCGCCGGCGTCATCGCCATCATCATCGGTCTCGTCTACTACTTCACAACCGGCAACCCGCCCAAAAGCTTCGCCATCCTCCGTTCATAACCACAACGCCGCCGACCGCCCACACCTGCCTGCGGCCCAAACGCCTGTTTTCCAGCTGCGCTGCGAGCTCGCCACCCGCAACGCATCATGACCCGGCAAACAGGAGCCAAGCCCGCCTGTGGCGCTATCTGTAAGCCGCGGAACTATGGACAGTATGGACGCAATGGACCTCATGGACAACAGCATGTAGCGTCCACCCTATCCACCCTGTAGACACGAAAGATGGGGGTCATTGCAAGACAACAGGAAATGGCTTTTATCAATAGGTGACCGGTTACTGTCCACTCCGTCAAAAAGTGACCGATGACTCGATTTGCATTTGCTCTATGATACGTTACTCATAGCCTGCAATTCTGGGAGATCATGCTTTGAAAGTTACGATGGACGACATTGCCAAGCTGAGCGGTGTATCAAATTAAAACACAGGGAGTCGAGCAAAGATGAATGAGCGTATTTTGTTTTCCGGGCACACGATGGGCGCACCTGGCCGGGACATCTTTGAAGTCATCAAGCTGTTCAAGCAGATTGGTTATGATGGTATCGAAGTGCGGGTGGCCGCCAATGGACAGATTGACAGCGAAAAGATCAGCGATGATGAAGCCAAGAAGATTCTCGCGGCTGCCGAGCAGGAAGCAATGGCCTTTTCCTGCCTGACCTCCTACTACCAAAACTTTGTTGCGCCCAAAGAACGCGAAAATGTCATACACAATCTGAAAAGGGTCATAGAAATTGCCGCGATTCTACAGTGCCCGCTGATACGTGTTTACGGCGGCGTCGAGCCATCCAGTCAACAGGGGATTTGGTTCAACGATGTCTGGAGCCGCACGGTGAGCGGGATTCAGGAGACCGCGGAATATGCCGCCCGTTACGGCGTGCGCCTCTGCATTGAAACGCACATTGGCTCGTTGACCATGAGCGTACGGGATACGCTTCGCCTGCTTGAAGACGTCAACATGGCCAATGTCGGCATGCTGTTCGACTATGCCTGGGTGGAATTGGCCGGGGTGGAAAGCGGGGCGGAGGCCGTGCGCAAAGCCGGCAGGCACATTTTTCATGTCCATGTCAAAGACTGGGTGCTTGAGTCGCGCAGTCCGTTGAAGAAAAAGTCCTGCCTGATGGGCCAGGGCACCATCCGCTGGGCTGAAGCGTTGGCGGAACTGAAGCGAATCGGCTATACCGGCTATGTCTCTGATGAATATGAAAAATACTGGTATCCAGAAGACCTTCCCGAGCCGGAAATCGGCATGAAACATAACCTGGAATACGTGAAAAAGCATCTGCTCTAAGGATGGGCATGAATATATTTGCGCCGTCGGCGCTTAACTATGCTTAACCCCAGGCTTCAGCCTGGGGACAGACACACCCTCCAAAAGAGGTGCCCCGTGGGGGCACTACCGGATGCCTGACTAATACAGCGACTGCGCCAAGTTTCATCACAAAGCGTCGCACATTACAAACAAACTGCAGGAGGCTATGATGTTCAAGGTTGGTATTGTCGGCTGTGGCGGAATCGGCATGACGCATGCGCGCACTTGGAAGTCACTCGAAGGGGTACAGGTGTCTGCCGTTGTTGATATGAACCAGGAGAAGGCGGCAGCGGCGGCTGAAGCATGCAAGTGTCCATACTACTTATGTGCTGATGAGTTGCCGGAAGACCTGGACGCGGTCAGTGTCGTGACCCCGCCCGCAACGCATTTTGCAATTGCCAAACAGCTGCTTGAGCGCGGCTTTCATGTCTTTTGTGAAAAGCCACTGACCATGGATGTAGCTGAGGGGGAGTTGCTTGATGCATTGGCGAAGCGGCAGAAAAAAGAGCTTGGAGTCGGTTTCAAAATGCGCTTCGAACCCGTTTTTGTCGAGGCAAAAAAATATTTGCCGGAAATCGGCACGCTGCGTTCGCTTGTGACCACCAAGCAGCAGGCTTTCAATCCGCGGCCGGAAGGCGCCTGGGTAAAGAAGGTCGGAGCGATGTATGAGCTTTCCATCCATGACTTCGACCTGATCAGCTTTATTAGCGGCATCTACCCGGAAAAAGTGCTGGGAGCGACGCTGCGGCATACGCGGGGCTGGGAAAAGGAAGACGCCTTTGCGGCGCTGGTTGAATATCAGCAGGGCGTGACAGCGACCCTGCAGGGCATGTATTGCGAGAAAACCACGTTCTGCTTCCGGGATTTAACCCTCACCTTCCTCGGCGAAAATGGCTATATGCGGGTGGAGCGGCCGGATCGAATCATCCTGCACACCAATGACTTTCGCGTGGTCGAGGTGCCGCCCGCGAAAACCAGTTCCTTCGCCTTGGAGCTTGAGCATTTCCGGCAGGCGGTTTCAGGCAAAGTTGAAAATACCCTGCGGGCCTCGGACGCCGTCCGCATGACCTGGTTGATTGAAGAAATCCGTAAAGTCGCTTCTTGAAAAACTCCGGCAATCATCTCTCCGTAGCCAGACAGTGCCCTCGCCGGCAGGCGGTAGCGGTTGTGAGCCCGAATTGACATAGTGAGGTTTTTGGGTCAAGGAAAGTTTATTCCGGCAACCTCTTGATTTTCAAAAATACTAATGTTATATATGAAAGTATATAACCAGTTCCTAGTTGTTTTTTGTTTTATCACCCTAAAGAGATTCATGGAGGTGCTTAATGAAGCGCTCGTTGACCTTTACGTTGATTGAATTGCTTGTCGTCATCGCGATTATCGCGATTCTGGCGGCGATGCTGC
>JAAZKQ010000839.1 GCA_012799755.1 Lentisphaerota bacterium
GCCCATCTACCACCAAAAGGACTCACGCGTCCGAAATCACATCAGGATATGCTTCCTCGCGTATTGGATCAGTTCAAGACTCCGGCGCGAGTGGCGACAGCTGGGTGAAACCCGGGATGTGCCTTTGGTGCTGCGGGAGCTGCAGCAGATACGCGTTGGCAGACTGAAGCTGGGCGCTGAAATCTTCAAAACGGTGCTGACGGACATTCCCAATCAACTCTACACGATCCTTGATCGTCTGAACCTGCTGCGCCTGTTCACCCGGGCTCCCGGATGGGCGTTGTAGCAATAAGGACGAGGGGAGTCGTGCCTGTTTTTGTCCGTTCCCGGGGAAGTTGGGTTAAGCATGGTTAAGCGCCTACGGCGCAACATGGACATTATGGACACGATGGACGACAACACCCGCTTGCCTGCCGTCCATACTGTCCATATTGTCCATATTGTCCATAGTAGCTTGCGGGAACAACAATTATCAATCGGTGACCGATTACCGAACGGCGGAGAAAAAAGCGTTCGTCGGGAGGGCCAAGCGGCAAAGAGACAATATACTAGGGAACGGCTCTGTTCTTGCTTCTGGATGCTTGTAGAGAGCCGGGCTGCCTGGCTTGTTCGACGGATGTCGGCAGCGGTTTTGGATTACATGGCGTAGTGGGTGTTTTTTGGGAGAGCTTGATGCTTCCGTATTTGTCTGGGTATTTGGTTGAGATTTGGGGCCCCTTCCGGCTTTTCGGATCATACTTGGTGTTGATATGCCTCGGCGCCTTTGCGGGTGCGGTGGCCAACTGGCTGTTGTTGCCGCGCTTGTGGCGCTTCATGCCGCGGGATCAGGGCAAGCCCTTTGTGAAGAATTCAGAGGAGGCGAAGGGCAAGCCGACGGGCGCGGGCATTATTGTGGTCAGCATCAGCCTGCTGTTGTGGGTCTTGCTGATACCGGGCACTTGGCGGATCTGGGGTATGGCGGCCTGCCTGTTTTTAGTCATGCTGACGGGGTTTGGCGATGATTGCAGCGAAAAACCTTGGAGCGAAATGAAGAAGGGCCTGTTGGATTTCGCGATATCATTGGCGGCGGCGGCAATATACTGCCAATGCGACAGCATGGTTATCTGGCTGCCGCTGATCAAGGGCAGCGTTGCCGGCGGCGGCTTTCTGGTGCCGGCTTGGTTGTACATTCCCGGTGCGGCGGCGTTGTTGTGGCTGAGTATCAACGCGGTCAATTGCAGCGACGGCGTGGATGGCTTGGCGGGCTCCCTGGCCATGCTGGCGCTGTTCAGTATGGGGGCTTTCTTGTACGCGGTGACGGGGCACATGGATATCTCCAAGTACCTGCTTTTGCCGCATTACGCCGATGGCGCGCGCTGGGCGGTGTTGATCGCTTGCGTGATCGGCAGTCTGGGCGGCTATCTGTGGCACAATGCCAAACCCAGCTCGGTACTCATGGGCGATGCGGGCTCGCGCTTCCTGGGCCTGCTGCTGGGCATGTCGGCTCTGGCCTCGGGCAATCCCTTCCTGGTGCTGGTGGCGGCGCCGATGCTCCTCATCAATGGCGGTACCGGCCTGGTCAAACTGGTCATGCTGCGAGTTCTGAAACGCCTGGGCTTCGATGTGCGGCAGCCACTGCGCAATGTCGTCAATCCCAAGCACGAGGAAAACTTTGCTTCGGACGACGACGTCAAGAAGCAGCTTGGCTTGGTGCGTCTGGCGCATCGAGTGCGCTTTCCCTTGCATGACCATTGTCGGAAGAACCGGAACTGGTCGGACACGCAGGTGCTGGTGCGCTTCATGCTGATCCAGGGTTTTCTGACACCCCTGCTGATTCTTCTAATTGTGAAACTGCGATAAACGCCGCGCGTGTCGCCGTCTGACCGCGCCGAAGAAAGAGTGACGACAATGGCAACGATGGATATCAGCCGATTAGTTCGCAGTGATTTTGATCGCGTGGTGGCGGTGGAGATGGACTCAGCCGGGCGGGCGGTGTTGTTCCGCCGCGGCACGAATGACGTGGTGACGCGCGAAGTCCTGTCTTTTCAACCGTGGTTGCTGGTGTCGGGACCGGAATTGGCCCGCGCGCTCAAGGACACGAGTGAGATCACGCCGTTGCGTGGTGATGGCATGCATCGTGTGCGGGTGTCCTTCCCGTCCTGGAGTGCCTATGAGGCCGCGGTGAAGGACCTCAAGGAGCTTACGGGCATGAATCCCAGCGCCGCGCTGGCGCCTTACCGGCTTTTCACTGACAAGGCCCAGCAGATGCTGACCATGCTGCCGGCTCGGCTGTTTCGCGGCATGAGCTTCCAGGATTTGCGGCGGCTGCAACTTGACATTGAGACGCGCACGGGCGAGGGCTTTCACTTCCCGGACGCATTGCGTGAAAGCGATGAAGTGTTGCTGATTTCGCTCAAGGACAACCGGGGCTGGGAGTGCAGCCTGTCGGTGGCCGAGGCCGGCGAAGCCGCCATGCTCAAGCGCATGCTTGAGTTGATTCAGGAGCGCGACCCGGACGTCATCGAGGGGCACAATATCTTCAATTTCGACCTTGATTACCTGGAAAAGCGTTGCAAGCGCCACAAGATTCCCTTTGTGCTTGGGCGCAGTCGGCGACCGACCTTTGCGCGCAGCTCGCGTTTTACGGCCGGCGAACGTACGATGACCTATAGGCGCTACGATATTTACGGGCGACATGTTGTGGACACTTGGCATCTCGTGCAGCTGCACGATATCGTTCATCGTGACATGGACGGCCATGGCCTGAAGCAGGCTGCCAAGTATTTCGGCGTCGCCTCCGAAGACCGCACCTACGTTGAGGGCGAGGACATCACGCGGACCTTCGATGAAGACCCGGAAACGCTGGCGAAATACGGCATGGATGACGTGCGGGAGACCGACGCGATCAGCCGCATCCTCTCACCGAGCTACTTCTACCAGGCGCAGCTGGTGCCCTACAGCTACCAGAGCTGCATCACGCGCGGCAACGCCACCCGCATTGACGCCTTGCTTTGCGCCGAGTACATGCAGGCCGATGCCAGCCTGCCCATACCGCAGCAGCCACAGCCCTTGCAGGGCGCACTGACGGAAGCGCAACACAGCGGCGTGTTTCAGAATGTCTGGCATGTTGACGTACGCAGTCTGTATCCGTCCATCATTCTGGCGCGGGGCATGAATCCCGCCGGCGACAGCGAGCGGGCCTTTGGGCGCATCCTCGGCGAACTGCGCGACTTCCGCTTGGCGGCGAAGGACGCCATGCGCACGGCCAGCGCGGCGGAAAAGGATAATTACAACGCGTTGCAGGGCAGTTTCAAGGTCCTCATCAACTCGTTTTATGGTTACACGGCCTTTTCGCAGGGCACCTTCAACGACTACGTCATGGCCAACGCCATCACCCGTGAAGGGCGCGAAATCCTCGGCAGCATGCGCGATTTCCTGCAGGACGCCGGGGCGATCATCGTGGAAATGGACACAGATGGTATTTACTTCACGCCGCCGCCCGGGATGAGTGATCAGGCTGAAATGGAACGGCAAGTGCAGGCCATTCTGCCCCCGGGCATCGAGGTCGAACTTGATGCATCCTACCAGGCCATGTACGGCTATAAGAGCAAGAATTACGCCCTGTTGGACTGGGATGGCCGGGTGAGCGTGACCGGTGCCGCCCTCAAATCCCGCGGGCTGGAGCCCTTCCAGCGCCGCTACATGATGGAGCACCTTACCCTGCTGCTTACGGGCCGCGAGGCGGAATTGCCGGCGCTCTATGAACGCTACGAGACGGATATCCGCGAACACCGCCTGCCGCTGAAGGACTTCGCCAAACGCGAGATATTGTCCATGGCGCCGCGGCTGTATGCCGAAAAGCTGGCGGCGAAGGCGACCAAGCGCAGTGCCGCCTATGAGCTGGCCTTGCAGGCCAAAAAAGAATACGCGCAGGGCGATGCCGTTGAATTCTATGTCACCGGTGACAAAAAGAACGTGGCCGTCGTTGATAATTCCCGCCTCCTCGAAGAGGCCGAAGCAGGGCAACGGGACGAGAATGTCCCCTATTACCTGGATAAACTGGCGCAGCTGAAGGCGAAGTTTGCTGACAGCTAATCGCCTTGGCAGTGGGCCTGCAAGGCCGAGTTGGAAAGCAACAGCAAAAAGGAACACAGGCATGTCACAGCACATTGATTTTCAGAAGCGTATTGCGGTTCGCCACGATGTTGACGTCTTTGTCGCCGGCGGCGGTCCGGCCGGCGTGGCGGCGGCTCTGGTTGCGGCGCGGCAGGGTCGGCGGGTCTTTTTAGCTGAGGGCCATTCCTGCTTGGGCGGCATGGGCACGGCCGGGCTGGTGCCGATTTTCATGATGTTTGGCGACGGTGTCAACTTCCTTGCGGATGGCATTGGCCGTGAAGTCCGTGACGAACTCAGCAAGGAAAAGGGGCCGAATTTCCCCGGTGGCGACAACAGCATTCCGGCGGAGTTGCTGAAGCGGGTCTATGACCGGCTTTTGGCGGCGGCGGGCGTTGAGTTCAGTTTTCACACCCAGGTCGTGGATGTGCTCCACGATGGCGCCATGGTGCAGGCGGCGATCTGCAATGCCAAGAGCGGCTTTTTTGCGGTCAAGGCGAAAATCTTCATTGACTGCACAGGCGACGGCGATCTGGCAGTCTGGGCCGGCGCACCCTGCGAGAAGGGCGACGAGGAGGGCAATATGATGCCCGGCACTCTTTGCAGTGTCTGGGCCGATGTTGACGTGAAGCGCTTCCGCGAGTCCGGCGTGAGAGTGCGTGAGATGTTGCTTAAGGCTTTTGCCGAGGACAAGATTTTCACCGTCAATGATCCCCACCACCCGGGCATGTTCCGTATCGGTGAAAATATCATGGGCGGCAATATCGGCCATGCCTTCGGCGTGGATGCCACCGATGAACGCTCCCTGACCAAATTCCTCATCGAAGGGCGGGAACGCATGCCTGAATTTGAGGCCTTCTACAAGAAATACATCCCCGGCTACGAGAAAATGGTGTTGGTGCAAACCGGCTCGCTTCTGGGCATCCGTGAGAGTCGCCGCGTACTAGGCGACTACGTCCTCAACGTGGATGACTTTATCGCGCGCGCCGTGTTTGCTGACGAGATCGGTCGCTATTGCTATCCGGTGGACATCCATCCATCCAAGCCCGATCCTACCAAATATGCGGAGTTTGAGGAAGAATTCAGCAAGACTCTGCGTTACGGCAAGGGTGAGAGCTACGGCATTCCCTATCGTTGTCTGACGCCGCGCGGTTTGGACAACGTGCTGGTTGCCGGTCGCTGCATCAGCAGTGACCGCAAGATTCAGGGCTCCATCCGGGTGATGCCGGGCTGCTACATCACGGGTCAGGCCGCCGGCATGGCTGCGGCCATTGCTATTGAGCTGGGCACGACTACGCGCGGCTTCGCCGTCCCCGAATTGCAGCGTCGTTTGCTTGCCATGGGCGCCTATCTGCCCAACGTCACGCGCTGAAGCAGGCATAGGTGGCAGGCAGCTCAGACGCCTGCCGCCAGTGCCGCGTCTTTGCCCCGGCGGACATCCTGTCACCCATTCAGACGAGGAGAAGACGAGATGACAACGACGAATCGTAGTCTACTGAGTCTTTGCAGTGTCTTGGCTTTGGCGACGGCGGCCGTTGCGGTCGAATACGTGGTATCGCCCGTTGGCGATGACGCGGCGGCGGGCAGTGCTGCCGCGCCATGGCGGACACTTAGCCATGCCGCCACGGTGATGCAGCCTGGCGACCGCTGCCTGATTCGTGGTGGGACCTATTGCGAAAGCGTAGTGCTCAAGGAGATTGCCGGCACCGCTGAGAAGCCCATACGCTTTGCGGCTTGGCCGGGCGAAACGCCGGTTTTCAGCGGTTGCGATGTGGTGGCGGGTTGGGAGAGGGTGGAGGGCGATATTTGGAAGCACCGTTGCGAATGGTCGCTGGGCGACTTCAATCAGATGTTGATCAATGGCCGCCCCGGCGTGGAGGCCCGTTGGCCCAACAAGAACAACGACGATTTGTTGGATTGGGAAGGCCAGGCTTTCAAGGCCTGCAAGCAGGATGACGCCCTTGTGTGTCCCGAACTTCCTGAACGCCCCGATGGCTACTGGCAGGGCGCTGTGCTCTGGGTGATGGGCGGCGCCAAGTGGACATCGTGGAGCGTCGTCGTTGAAAACTATGACGCGGCCACCAAGACGCTGTCTTTTCCCAATGCCGGCAAGAATACTCGTAACGGCTGGCGTTTCATGGGCCTGACGCGCCCCCAGGGCGGTTATTTCTACCTCAAAGGCGGTAAGGCCGAGATTGACGCGCCCGGCGAGTGGTTTTATGACGAGGCGGAGAAGACGCTGTACCTGCAAGTACCCGCCGGAGCCGACGCGAATGCGCTGACCATTGAATTCCAGCGCCGCCGCAGCGCGTTGACCTTGGAACGCTGCCGGCATGTCCAGATCAGTGGCCTGCACATACTGGCCGCTACCGTCAATATTCTGAACAGCGAGGACTGCCTGCTCCAGGGACTCCGGGTGTTGCATCAGGGCAATCTGCGTGGTGGAAATACCAGCTATGGCTTGGGGGCGAGTCTGGGCAGTCGGCTCGGCGGTGAGCGCAATATCCTGCGGGACAGCGAGATTGCCTGCTGTGCGGGCGATGGCGTGTCGGTATCGGGCACTCGCAACAGCATCATCAACTGCTGGATTCATGACACGGACTACACGGGCAGCTACGACACGCCCATTCGTCTGGCCGGCCAGGAGCATCTGGTGAGCCATTGTAGCTTGCATGATACCGGTCGGGATTGCATGCTGCCCGGCGGGCAGGCTCACATTATCCAGTACAATGACATTTCGCGCATGGGGCGGATTTGCCACGACCTCGGCGCGACCTATGTCTGCGCTTCGGACGGCGGCGGCACGGAATTCCGCTTCAACTGGTGCCATGACAACGCCGCCCACGGCACCCGCATGGGCATCTATCTGGACAACTTCACCAGCAACTACTTCGTGTACCGCAACGTTGTGTGGAATATCAATGGCTGTGATATTCGCCTGAATCGCCCGGGACAGAATAACCACGTGATCAACAACAGCATGCTGGGCAAGGCGGGCAACTGGGGCCGCTGGCCCAGCGACTGGCTGTACCATTGTTCCTACGTCAACAACGCGGTGATTGGCGTGATTGCTGATCACTACAACGCGATCTTCGTTGCCAACCGCTATAACATTCCCAAGGAGCAGCTGAACAGCGACACCTTCATGGACTTCCAAGCAGGGCAGGGCGAAGGGCTGGTGGTGCCGGGAATCACGGGTGACAAGCCCGGCCTCGGCGCCTATGAGCCGGGCGACACCTGGCGTGCCGGTCATGACTTCACCAAGTCACCGCAACCGGAATACCGCCTGGCGGATACGCCCTTGCGCAATCTTGTTGCGCACGGTTCCTTTCAGTGGAGCCGCTACCACGGCAAGCTGGGCCCCTGGGTGCCAACGGGCGCCAAGACCGCCAAGATCATCTGGGGGCCGGGCGGCATTACCGAATGCTACACGACTCGCGACACCATCGTTGGCGCGGGCTTGGAGCTTGCCGGTGACGAACCCAGCGGCGTCGAACAGGAGCTGCCGGCGCTGCGATCCAATCAGGACTACGAGTATATCATCTGGCTCAAACTCATTGATGGGGCCAAGCTGGACATCGCTCTCTACGAAGACGGTAAGCTCGTTGCCGAGGCTGCTGAGGATCGGGCGGATGGGGTATGGCGGCAGTTGTTTTTGCGCTACCGCAGCTCGAACGCGCCCGGCGCTCATCGCATCGCCATTAACAAGAGCGGCGCCGGCAAGGCCTTTGTGGATGACGTGAGCTTTGCCGGCATGGTCAAGGGCATGGAGCCGCGCTTGCCGGGGCAGGTGCCTGTAGCGCCACCGCCGCCGAAACGTCCACCTTTGCCTCGGCGTACGGCGCCCCTGTTAGTGCAAAGGCTCAGCGAAGGCTACCCGGCAGCTGCAGAACTCGTTCAGGAGAACCCGGACCGCAGCAAGGCCGATGGTGAACCTGCTCGTGCTTGGCTGGCACATCATGATGGCGTTCTGCGCGTGAAGATTGAGATCCCCCTGAGCAAGGCGCCGCAGCTCGATGGCCAGAACCAATGGACCAAGACCGACGGCGTTGAGCTCTGCTTTGCGGATGCGGACAACAATGCCCAGCACCCAACCTTCATTCTCCATGGCTTCCCCGACGGCGCTTACGAGAGTTCCACTGAAGCCGGTGCGCCGGCGTCAACGGCGGCGAAGCTTGCCACGGCAGCCTCTTTCCGTGCTACGGTGAACGCCAATGGCTGGACTGCGGAGTGGACGGTGCCGTTGACGGTAGTGGCCATTCCCACCGCCGACGGTACGGACATACGTTTCAATATCGGCGTCTTCCGCCGCGAAAAGCGCCAGTGGTTGCAATGGGCCGGCACCGGTGCGCAGACCTGGCGTGTGGATCAGGCCGCGATTATTCGCTTGGAGTAAGCGCCGACCGGGCACTTGTTTGGATCGCACAGAGCAGGGAGTGAGTTCATGCTTGATGACAAGAATCTGATTTGGATTGATCTGGAGATGACGGGCCTGCGGCCCGAGCGCGACCGTATCCTTGAAATAGCATCGCTGATCACCGACAACGACCTGAATGTCATTGCCGAAGGGCCCGTTCTGGCGCTGCGCCAACCCGAAGTGGTGCTGGCGGCGATGGACGAATGGAATCAGACCCACCACAGCCAGTCGGGACTGCTGGAGCGCGTGCGTCAATCCGGTGTCAGCGAAGCCGAGGCCGAGGCGGAGACGCTGGCTTTTGTAAGCCAGTACGTCCCCGCCGGCAAGAGCCCTATCTGCGGCAATAGTATCTGCCAGGATCGGCGTTTTCTCTACCAGTACATGCCAAAACTTGAAGCTTATTTTCACTACCGGAATCTTGATGTCAGCACGCTTAAAATCCTCGCTGAGCGCTGGGCGCCGCAGATCATGGGTGGCTTCAGCAAGCAGGAGAAACACCGGGCATTGGACGACATCCGCGAATCCATCGCCGAACTGCGTTACTACCGCCGCGAACTCCTGCGCTGAGCTTAGGTTTAGCGAGGGGGGAGGAAAAGGGTCTTGCCCCTTTCCTCTCCCTCGCGCTTCTCTACCTATGTAACCGGTCACCCGTTGATAATTGGCCGTTTCCTGTTGCCTTGCCGTGGAAACCATCTTTCGTGTTTACTATGTCGCACGAAAGATGGTTTCCACGGCAA
>JAAZKQ010000840.1 GCA_012799755.1 Lentisphaerota bacterium
CAAAATCCAACGACAATTCGTCCGTAAATACTGACTTGTACATGGGTTACAACTCCTTGGATCAATTTTGATGATTCACAAATCAAATTGATTTTATATATCTGAATCGATTATAACACCAAAACCCATGTACAAGTCAGTATTTACGGACGAATTGTCGTTGGATTTTGCGAAGACCATTCCGTATTTGAAAGAATGGGGATTGACGTACTGCGATTTACGGGCGCGGATTTTTCAGCGTCCGGTTGAGGGCTTGAGTGACGACCAGCTGCGCGAGGTGAAGGCGCTGTTGGACGCCAATGGCTTGAAGGTCGGCTGCATCCAGTCGTCGTTGGCGAAAGTGCATTTACCCAATCAGGAGCGTTTGGATGCCGAGATGCACAAGTTGGAGCGGATTATACGGGCGAGTGAGATATTGGACTGCAAGCTGGTGCGGACCTTCTTTTTCTGGCAGCCGCCAAAGGGCCAGGAGCAGACGGTTGGCGAGCTGGCCGTGCGGCCGGATGTGCTGGCGCAGGTGATGGAGGTCTTCCGGCCTTTTGCCGAGAAGGCGAAGGCCGCTGGTTTGCGTCTGGCCTTTGAGAACTGCGGCTGCACCAAGGAAGAGTGTTTCAAGATCATCGACGCTTTTGATGTCCAGGGCTGGGGCTTTGCCTGGGACCCGAAGAACTCCTGGATGACGGACAAGGTTGAGCGCGACAAGGACCTCAATGCCTACCTGAAGCGCCTGGCGGAGCGCGCCATATGCGTGCACGTCAAATCCACGGGCAGCATCTGGTTTGAGGACGGCGCATTCGAGGCCGTTCCTTACGCGAAGATCTTCAAAGCGCTGGAGGCTGCGGGCTTTGACGGCCCGGTGAGTCTAGAAACGCACAATTACGACAAGACCATATCGGATGCGGAAGCGACGAAGCGGGTGTTGGACGTGGTCAACAAGGCCTGGCCCACTGCGGCGGCCGGCGCCCAGCAGGAGTCGTGCTCCATTGACGCGGCGACGCTGGTGCGGGAATGGGCTGACAACCCGGTGCGTTTTGGCATTGTCGGCCTGGGCATGGGCCATGTGCGGGCGCAGGAAATGGCGAAGACCTCGGGCATCAAGGTGGTGCAGGTCTGCGACAAGCGCCTGGACCGCTGTCAGCGCACGGCCGAGGCCTGCAAGACCGCCTATACGCAGGACTTCGCCGAGATGCTGGCCAATCCTGAAATTGAAGCCGTGATGGTGATGAATGAGACCGGCCGCCATGGCGAGCTGGCCATGCAGGCGCTCGAGGCCGGCAAGCACGTGCTGGTCACTAAGCCCTTGGAGATGACCGTGGCAAAATGCGACCAGATCATTGCTTTGGCCAAGAGCAAAGAGCTGGTGCTGGGCTTGGATCACTGTCGGCGCTTGCGGCCGTCGGTGCAGTCCTTGCGCGCGGCGGTCGAGAATGGCTTTTTTGGCCGACCACTGGGACTGAGCGTCGGTTTGCGCGTCAAACGGGAAATGCCCTATTTCCAGGAGAATGGCGGCTGGCGCGGCACGCGCGAACTCGACGGCGGCGTCCTCTGCAATCAGAGCATCCATCACCTGGACGAAGTGATTTTCATGTTCGGCCTGCCTGAAGCGGTGTCTTGCCACACCTGGACGCAGAATCACGCCATTGAGATGGAAGACCTCGGTGTGGCGACCTGGCGTTATGCCAATGGCCTAGTCGTGAACATCTTTGCGACGACCTGCTATCCGCAGGCCACTTGGTACTACCAGATGGAACTGCACGGCACCGACGGCGCCTACATCCACCGCGAAGGCGGCATTGAAGGCGCGCCGGTGACCAAGTTCTTCAAGAATGGCCAGTGGAGCGACACGGCGCCCTATCCACGGGAGTGCGAGTGGCTTAATTCCATGGATAATTTTGCCAAAGTGATCCGACAGGGCGGCGATCTGTTGACGGCACCGGCGGACGGCCGGCGGGCTGTGCAGCTGATCAACGCGATGTACGAGTCGGCATACAAGCGCAATGGCGCCTGGGTGGAGCTCTGAGGCATGGACGGCGTCATCACCAGCATACAGCGTTTTTCCTTGAATGACGGCCCGGGCATCCGCACCACGGTCTTTTTCAAAGGCTGCAACTTGCGCTGTGCCTGGTGCCACAATCCCGAGACCTTCTCGCTCGCGGACGACATGATGTACGATGCGTCAAAATGCATCGGCTGTCTGCATTGCGTGGCGGTCTGTCCCAGTGGCGCGCAGCGCGAAATCGACGGCAAGCACGCGTTTCAGCGCGATCTGTGCACGCACTGTGGTGCCTGCGCCGACGTCTGTTTTCCAGGCGCGCTGGAGCACACCGCCAAAGTGATGACTTGCGACGACGTCATGCGGGAAGTCCTGCAGGACAAGGCCTACTACCTGGATTCCGGTGGCGGCGTCACCCTGTCGGGCGGCGAGGCGATGCTCCAGGCCGATTTTGCGGCTGAAATCACCGCGGCCTGTCACGAGCACGGCATTGAGTGCGCAGTGGAGACCAATCTGGCCTACGAACTTGATCCCTGCGAGGCCGTGTTGCGTGGCTTCGATCTGATCATGTTCGACATCAAACAGATGGACTCGGCCCAGCACAAGCGGTGGACGGGCGCCGGCAATGAGACCATCCTGGCCAATGCCAAGCGCATGGACGGCTTTGCTCGGCCCATGATTGCGCGTGTGCCCTTGATACCGGGCGCCACCGACGACATGGCGAATCTGGCGGCAACGGTGGATTTCCTGGCCACGCTCAAGAACTTGCGTTACCTGGAGATATTGAATTTCAATCCCCTGGGCGAGGCGAAGTACCGTTGCCTGGCGCTGGACAATCCTTTTGTGACCGCGCGGCCTTACAGCGACCAGCAGATGAGCGATTATCAGCGGGCCTTGTCAGGTCGTGGTGTCGAAGTGCGAGTGGGGTGACGACATGATGATCCAATTTATCAATCAGTATCCGGCGGACGAGGAATTCAGCTACGAGAAACGCCTGCACTTGCTGCGTGAGCGCAAGTTGGCGCAGACGCAGGAGAAGGTCGAGAAGCAGGGCGAGTTGAATCAGGACGACTACGGCCTGGTGGTGCCGCCGGACTACTTCCAATTTCAGATCACGCCGAACCATCCCGATGGTAAATTTTATGGTTATTCGGGTTGGACGGAGAACTACACGCGCCTGTTAGGCGAGCACCCATTGTACTGCGATCCGCTGGACGCCTTTGTGGGCCGCGGCTTTTTCTTTCTGATTTGGTTGCGGGGCTTCGGTTGGCATCCGGACTATCCCTACGCCGAGCTGCAGAAGGCCTTTGACAAGTACAACATCATCTCGGGCATTGGCCGCGACCACCATTTGAATCCCGACATCACGATGGGCATGCAGCTGGGCTGGGGCGGTATTTTGCGGAAGCTGGAGCATTATCGCGGGACGCACACGGCTGAGCATTATGAGTTTTACGACAGCGAAATCGCCGTGGTGAAAGCGATCATCACCTTCCTGCGACGCATTGCCGGCCAGCTGGCGGAGCTGGCGCTGATTGAGCGCAACCCGACGCTGAAGCAGAATTTGTCCGAGATGGCCGACATCAATCTGCGGATGGCCGACGGCGCGCCGCAGACCATGCGTGAGGCGATCCAGTGGATGTGCTGGTTCAGTTTCTTCTCGCGGCTCTACAATCGCGGATCGG
>JAAZKQ010000071.1 GCA_012799755.1 Lentisphaerota bacterium
AAAGGACTGCGTGAAAAATAGCCAAAAAACCACCCTTGACAAGCCAAAAAATCGCCAAGTAACAGCAAATTGTGCTTCTGAATGATTTCAGCTGTCTTGTCACAAGGGTGATTGGATGGTTCTTCGTTGTGAGTTCCGATGACTCGCGCGGCGAGTTTCATAGGAGCCCAGGGCAAGCGCACTGAAGGTGCGCTCCGCCCCAGGTGGAGCGCACCCCAAAAATTGCACCCTGCAAGGGTGCGACATAGCAAACACGAAAGATGGGGTGTTGTCCAAAGAGTGACCGTTTACAAGCCCGGTAAACATTTTTCAGCTCAGAATGGGAGGAATGAGACACGCCTTGCTATATTCCTCGGGAATCCGGGTTGTTAGTTTTCAGGTGTTGACGGTGTATCTTGGACGGGAGCAACACGAGTTCAATAAGGAGAACACGACGATGGCACCATGGAGCAAGGAACAGGCGTGGTCCTGGTACGATGCGCAGCCCTGGCTGCGTGGCTGCAATTATCTGCCGGCGGACTGCTGCAATCGCATCGCCCTCTGGCAGGAACTGGACTTCGAGGAGCATCTGGCCACGGCTGACCGCGAGCTGGCGCTGGCCGCGTCCATCGGCTTTAATTCCATCCGGGTCATCCTCGAATTCATCGTCTGGGATGAAGAACACGACGGTTTCATGGAGCGTTTTGAGCGTTTCGTCGCCACGGCCGCCAAGCACGGCATATCGCTGATGGTGTGTTTTGCCAATGATTGCACGGTGCCGCGAGATGAAAATTATCGCCCGCAGCGGCTCGGTCCGCAACCCTACGACTGGGGCTATCATGGCGGTCGGAAGAATTCGCCCCATCGCCGTTTGAACACCATGGGTTACTACCCGGCGCTGGACGAGCCCGCCTTGGCCAAGCGCTTCTATGCAATGGTGGGCGAAATTGTCAGCAAGTACGCGAAGGATCCGCGCATTGTGATCTGGGACATCTACAACGAGCCCAGCGCGGCTAATCGCGACAAGGTATCGCTGCCGCATGTCGAGGGCCTGTTTGGAGTCGCGCGCGACTGCTCGCCCAGCCAGCCCCTGACCACCGCCGTCTGGCGCGGCCTGGGACGTTTTTCGGAAGCGGAGCAGCGGGCCCTGGCCTTGTCCGACCTGGTGTCGTTCCACAATTACAGCAGCCTTGAAAGCAATGTGGTGCTGATCCGCGAACTGCGCAAGCTGGGACGCCCGCTTCTCAACACGGAATGGCTGCATCGCCAGCAAGGCAACACCGTGCAGGAACTCTTCCCGCTCTTTTTCCTGGAAAAAATCGGCTGCTGGAACTGGGGTTTTGTGGCAGGACTGTCACAGACCTACGAGCCATGGGAGGGCATGTGGGAACGTTACGAGGCCGGCGCGCAGAATATTGACTTCACCAAGTGGCAACATGACCTTTTCCGGCCGAGTCTGCGGCCCTACGACCCGCGCGAAATTGAGCTCATCAAGCGGCTGTGCAAACTCAGCGATCAGGGTTGAGTCATGCCGGCGGCCCACGTGTGAGCATGATGCTGCGCCTGCAGGGCGTATCAAAGCGGCTGGAAGCCGCTTCTACTCTGCCGGGAGACATGCACGGTGGTGACGCGGTGGCGGATGCGGCGGGCGGAAACATGTCACGCTGCGGGCTGAAAGCCCACAGCACAATCGTGAGAAGGAACGTATCAAAGCGGCTGGCAGCCGCTTCTACTCTGCTGGAAACATAAAATCAGGAAAATGTGACGTGAGATTTTTCAGCTACCTGACCCGGTGTCATGCAGCGATGACCGTCTTGCTCAGAGCCTCTTTTTGGGCAGGGATGCTAGCGTTGCTCAACTGCGCGGGCGCCAACGAAATGCCACAAGCGGCAAATGGGGGACTTACTATGGAAGCTCGATATTGCAAAGACTTTAGTCTGTCCTGTCAGCTACGCCGTGACGTTCCGGCCGGCGAACTGCTCGCCCTCCCCGGCGTCTGCACGCTCCTGCTGCGCCAGGCGGGTGATGACACCGCGTTACAAACCTGGGATCGCCGGCAAAATTATCAGCGCTACGCTTTCCCTGATGGCCGTTGTCCGGTTCTGGAAGCAGTTTTGACCGTGCATAGCGACAATCGCCCGGAGTGGCGCGAACTTCGCGTGGGTTTTCCTTTGCGTTGCCTCCAGCGTCAGGACCAAGCTGAGATCACGCTTGTCCTTGACTTCAGCGGCGCGGCCTTGCGGCTCTACGCCGATGGCCGGCTGATGGACGAGAATCTCCCCTACGGCTATCCGTCCTGGCCGGATGCCGCAGCGATGCGGGTGGCGGCGGGCGTCTCGGCGCCG
>JAAZKQ010000841.1 GCA_012799755.1 Lentisphaerota bacterium
AAAAAATAGTTAAATGAAGAGTATTGCACGCCGAATCGCACGCGCAGCGGTGAACGGTGCGCACTGTCACTCTGACTGGGCAACAAGCCGCTTGTAGATATCGGCGTCCGCGCTGCTGAAGCAGCAGAATACGACCTTTTGGACGGAGCGCGCTGGAAATGCCTTGACGGTCGCCAAGGCAATGCTCGCCGCTGCTTCCTTTGGGTAGCCATAGACGCCGGTGGAAATGCAGGGAAAGGCAATGGACCGGCACTGCTTCTCCTCGGCGCGTTTCAGGCTATTGCTGTAGCATTCCGCCAGTAGGGCCGCTTCACCGTGCTCGCCGTCCCGATAGACCGGCCCGGGCGTGTGAATGACGTATTTACAGGGAAGCTTTCCTGCACCGGTCAAATAGGCCTGGCCTGTTTCGCCCCGACGCTTCGGCAAGCCCGCAACCAAAGTACGGCACTCGGCAAGCAAGGCCTCGCCGGCGGCGCGGTGAATGGCGCCATCCACGCCGCCGCCGCCAAGCAGGCCGCAATTGGCCGCATTGACAATGGCGTCAACCGCCAGTGTCGTGATGTCGCCCGTAATAATCTCGATGTTCATTTGCCCTTGCTCCTCAAGGAGTTCAGCCACTTTTCCACATCGGCCTTGGCTGGAATAAGACGGTAGCATTTTCCGGGCAGCCACTTAGCGCCCGGCACTGCCGAGTGGAGAAGCGTATCGCTTTGTCCCAACGGCGAGCTGTGAGAAGTGCAGAATGGAGCAATGCTCTTACCCGTCAGCTGCGCGGCGTACTTTTCCAGGAAAGACAGCACAATGCGTGGCGCCTCGCCCCACCAGACGGGATAGCCGACGTAGATGACGTCGTATGGTGCAAAGTCCGGCAGCTTACCAGCAATAGCCGGACGCGCCGTTGGGTCGGCATGCTCCTTGCTTGAACGACTCTGCTTATTCCGCCAATCCAAATCCGCTGTGCTGTAAGGCGTTTCCGGACTAATTTCGTAAAGCATCCCACCAGTCAACTCGGCAATATGCTTTGCGGTCTGTGCTGTATTGCCGGAGCATGAGAAATAGCTAACGAGTACTTTCGTGTTCATTTTCGCTCCCTTAGACGTCTTTCTCTTCAGAAGCCTTGTCGCCACGCCTGTCACGATCTCAGTTTGGCTCGGGCAATTCGCAGGTGTCGGCAATAGTGATTGCGGCATCCTCAATAACCCGGCTGTGCCGCAGAGCCGGATGCTGGTTACGCCAGGCAATGCGGACGTGGTCAAGCGTGACCGCATCGGCGCGGCTGATGCGCAGGAAGCTGTCCGGGTAGTCGGCCGGCGCCGGGTCCAGCGGACAGGGGCCGATCGTCAAATCAACATGACTGAGACTGATGCGGCGCGGCCGGGTCAGCTCGCCGCCCCTGATCTCGCAGTTGCCATAGCAAGTGCCGTACAGGCCATTCACCCGGATATTCTCAATCTGTGCCGTCGCCGATGGCGCGCCGGAGACAACTTTCAGGGGACAGGCGACGCTATGCAACTGGATATTGCTGATGGCGATTTCGGATATCGCCGCGCCCGTCGAAGGCGGCTGATACGCCGACTGTATCAGAAACGCTGTTGACGCTCGCCGCACGGCAATGTTGGCAATGGCGGCATGACGGATGACGCCCGAACCAACGCCAATGCGGAAAGCGCAGACTGAGGTGTCCAGCACGCAGTTGCTGATAGCCACGTCCTCACAGACGCGCGTCTTGTCCTTCAGCCGCAGTGGATTGCCGCGCAGGGTAATGGCGTCGTCACCGGTACGGATCAAACAGTCGCTGACCACGACCTGCCGACTGCAGTCAATGCCGATGCCGTCGGTATTGGCTGCATCCGGCGGGTTCTCAATACGCAA
>JAAZKQ010000842.1 GCA_012799755.1 Lentisphaerota bacterium
AGGCAAATCAGTGCGATCAGCGGACGGATCAGGCGGATCGGACGGATCGGACGGATCAGGCGGCGTGATCAGGCAAATCAGTGCGATCAGCGGACGGATCAGGCGGATCGGACGGATCGGACGGATCCGGCGGCATGATCAGGCAGATCAGCAGACGGATCAGGCGGATCGGACGGATCGGACGGATCAGGCGGCGTGATCAGTCGGCTCAGGCGAATCTGCGGATAAAAAACCGGCGCGACTGCGCATGAAATAAAAAATCGGCGAAAATCTGCCCCAATCTGCAAAAAAACCGGCGTCGCGGCTCGGCAACGCCTTGCGGCGGTGCGAGACACGACGCCAAAAATCTGCGTTAATCTGCGCAATCTGCGGATAAAAAAAACATCAACCAGCCCAGCTCCAAAAAGAAATCTGCGGATAAAAAAACAAGCACCCAATTCCGCCCCTATTCACTCGGCGCCGGTGGTGGCGGTGGCGTGTCGTCGCGGCCCGGGCCGAAGAGCCGACTATTACCGCTGAGAAAATACTCCAGACGCTGTGCCAAAATCTCGTCTTCCTTTTCCTCCATGGCTGCCAGACGCTCCTGCAAGACTTCCAGGCGCCTCTTGGAATCAGCCAGCATCTCGTCGAAACTCTCTTTGACGGCCGTCGTCAGCTCGGCTTTCAGCTTGGCTTTTTCCTCCTCGCCAACGGCTTCGCGGTATTGCTTGCCAAGATCGCGGCACTTCTGCTCCAGAATGCCGAGTTTGCTCTTGCGCATGGGCCTATGCGGCAAAAGCTTGCCGATTTCCTTGTAATAGGCCATGCGGTCGCTTCTGCTCAGCGCTTCAAGCCGTTCATATTCCTTCGGATCGTCCTGCTTCAGTTTTTCCATCAACGCACGAATTTCCTCGCCGCGGCCCCAGCGTTCGCCGGGCCGACGCCAGTGTCGCCCCCCGCGAGCATCGCCAGGGCTTTCTTTTTCGGGCTCCTGCACTGCCGCCGGTTTAGCCGGGGGTGGCGCTTCCTGGGCGCACAGCTCAAGCGGCGTCAGCCAGCAGGCGGCGCTCATGGCGACTGCCAACAGCCCAATCCTTGTTGTCATGCTCATGGTAACCTCCATACCTATTGGCTCACAAATCACCAAGTAACTCGAATTCCAATGCCATCAGCTGGTCCTGAAAATCCGCCAGGCGGCTCTCCATCGTCCCCGAGTCGCTCGCAGACGCGGGCTCCGCCTGGGGTGCTCCAGATGGCTCCTTGCTGCCTGCGATCAGCCGGGCAAGGTCTTCTTCCAGATCATCCATTTCCACGTCCGTCATGGCCACACTCATCAACCATTGCTCGGTGTCGCCCTCCGTGACAAGCTCCTCGCCCCGCCCTGATGTCGTTTCCGTTGGCAGGCGCAGCCACATTCCCAGCAGCAGCAAGGCCGCAACGGCCAATGGCGCCAGGATGCCGCCGCCAACGCGCAACAGCCGTCGCCAGCGCCGCTGGCCGGCCATGCGGCGCTGCACCGCCGCCAATACTTGCTGATCCAGCGCCTGGCTCGGGTGCGCCGCGATGGCTGTGCCCAGTACCAACTCCTGCGTCCGCGCAAAGCGTGCGCAGGCTGCGCATTGGCCAAGGTGCTCACGCGTGGCCGCGCTCAATTTATCAACATTGCCAATCACTTCCAGTTCCACGTCTTCGCATTTCATCGTGTACCTCCTCGGCTTAACATCATCCGCCGCGTCGTATTCTCATAAGTACTCTGCCAGCATCCCGCGCAAGTTCTTGATTGCGTAGTGCATTCGGCCCAGTACCGTGTTCAGGTTGGTCTTCTGTATCTCAGCGATTTCCTTGAAACTCACACCGCGTTTCCGCAACAGCAGCACCTCGCGTTGTTCCACCGAAAGACGGGCCGTCGCCGACTCCAGCGCTTCATCAAAAGCCTCGCGGTCCATCTCGTCATGCACCGGCGGCGCCTCCGACGCCAGCGTCTCCGACAATTCCGTCATCGGCGCCCGAGCCTGGCTGCGGTAGTGATCCATCACCAGATTGTGTGCGATGCGACACAGCCAGGCCAGCAATTTTTGCTGATCTCGATAACGCGACCAGCTGCTCACCGCCTTCAACCACACCTGCTGAAAAATGTCATCAACCTGCGACGTCTCCGTCGGCATCAGCTTGTGAATGTACGAGTACAAGGGCAGACGATAGCGCTGATACAGCACCGCAAAGGCATCATCGTCGCCCGCGCGGCTCCTCGTTATCAAGTCCATGTCGCTTAGTTCGTCCAAGTTACTCATCTATGCGCACCTCTGCCAGATAAACGACCATTTGCTGCTTATATTGCAAACAAATGCCCCTGCTTGCCGTCAAACAGCACGACGACAAAGTGGGAATCATCACACGAAAAACCACAGTGACAACATGACGCCATCGCCCAGCACAACGGCAAACACCCACAGACCCAGGCAGCGATTTTCTCGCCGGCCCGCCACGCTGCTGCCGGCCCTGCTCGCAGTCTTGCTTGCAGGCAAAGTCCTTGCGGCTGACGCCCTGTCTCTCAAACTCAGTTCGCCGCCGAAAAGCAGCGAGTTACTCGCAGCCCGCTGCCAGGTCATCAGTGCCGGAGCCTGGGCGGAGGGTACAGCCGCCCACGGCGAGTTGCTCGCGAAAATGATGAAACGCAGCAACGGACGCCTCCCGACGCGGCATCTCGTGCCGCTCCACGGCCTCTGCGACAACATCATCCTCTTCCAGATCATGCAAAACGCTCAGGCCAATGCCACCACGCCACTGCGCAAGTCCTTCATCACTTGGCTCTTCGGCAACGAGCAGCGAAACACGGCTTTCCTCGAACAGGTTGATCCCAGCTGCGATGATCTTGCCAGAGTCATAGCCATTCTTAGCGAACTTCACCGATTAGAAAAACAAGATCCGGACAAGTTCTTCCCCCTCATGCTGGCCATCAGCGTGGTCTGGGACAGCCCCCGCCCGCCCCTCCACCGCCAAGTCGCCGAATCGTCACTGCTCAAACCCGAAAGCGACATCGGCAAGCTCTACGCCTTCTTTCGCGAGACCTACGCGTCACCACGCGCAGTGATGCCGCTGCGCGATCTCAGCGTCAGCGCCCTCACCTTCGTCGTTGATACGCCCGTGCCCACCTCCGAGCTCGTCTGGCTCCAGGAGAATGTCCGCCCGCGGCGCTGGGACGACCTCTTTGCGTCCATCCGCTACGACAATGCCCGCGCCCGGTTCGCCCAGTATTGGTGGAACAACGGCCCTTACAGTGTCGCCGCCATCCAACGGCGCGGCGGCATCTGCGTTGATCAGGCCTACTTCACCACCCTGGCCGCCCGCGCCCATGGCGTGCCCGCCATCTTCTTCGCCGGCAGTGGCACCAGCGGCGGTCACGCCTGGCTCGCCGTCATGCAGAGAAATGGCAACTGGGAGATGGACATCGGCAGATTCCGCGGAGGCGGCTTCACCACCGGTCATGCCACCAACCCGCAAAGCGGCAACGTGATCAGCGATCACATGCTTGCATACACCTGCAGCCGCACCCAACAGGCCAATCGCAACAGCAAAGCCGATGAACTCACTCGCAGCGCCATCGTCCTCTACAGCGCCAACTATCGTCAGGCCGCCATCGCCGCCGCCGAAATGGCCACCCAGATACAGCCGACACAACTCGCCGCCTGGAATCTCCGCGAACAATGGGCGGAACCCAACAGCCAAGAGCAAATCGCCGTACTTGATCAATGCGCCGGCGCCCTCAGGCAATACCCCGATGTCGTCGCCGGCGTGCGGCTGCGCCAAGCTGCTATCCTCCGCAGCCAAAACCAACACCAGCAGGCAGAACGCCTCCTCAAAACCATGCCCGCCAAAGTTGACCGCCGCGATGACCTCGCCCGGGCTGTCGGTATTGACCAAGTTGACGCCGCCTTGGCCCAAAAAAAGCCGCAGGAAGCCCGCCAGATTCTCGAAAAACTCCTTACGCAGCAGAGAAACCAGGGCGCCAAGGTCTTCGGGCTCATCGAAACATACCTCGACCTCACCCGTGAGACGGGACAGACCAGCGAAGCCTTGCGCTTCCTCAAACGCTACCTGCCCAGCCTCCAACGACACTCCGACCAGAACCTCGACCGCGATCCGCGTTTCACCAACATCTTCGACCAATTCCTCTACCAGGCCTACATCAACAACGGTGATGAGCGACAAGCCGAACGCCTCCTCAAACGCACCCAACGCAAGTGATGCCCCGGGATTATCTCAGGCGCGCTTGGTTCCGCAGAACGGATAGGAAACAGGGGCTGGTATATGGTGCCCATTCAGGGCACTCCGCCGCTTCGCGACCGCTTGACCCCGCAGCGGCACATGACCCCGCAAACGGCGTACAAGCATGCTCGCAATATCGCTTTACCAATGAGTGACCGCGTACCTGTTTGGGTAAGCGGTTACTCGTTGGACAGCACCCCATCAGTTCCAAACGGTTTTAACCACGGAATACACGGAACACACGGA
>JAAZKQ010000843.1 GCA_012799755.1 Lentisphaerota bacterium
AAGCGGCGGAAGCGCTGAAGGCGCAAAACATACCAGCCCAGGGCAAGCGCACTGAAGGTGCGCGCCGCCCTGGGTGGAACGTCCCGCCGAAATTGCACCCTGTAAGGGTGCGACATAGCAAACACAAAAGATGGGTTGTTGTTTAATGGATGATCGCTTACCAACACGCCGACAATAGTGATGCGAACCGGCTTTTTTTTCGCGGAAAGCATAATACACTATTCTTTTGTACGTCGTTGGGCGACAGGCCGACTGTTTACACAGGCCGTCCACGCCCGTCGCCTCTTATGTTCCTTGACGACATCCGTCGTTTGTCTTGCCGGCTCCAGGCATGAATCCACCTAAAGAAAGGAAACGCATCATGGGAAAGAAGATCAAAGTCGGTATTATCGGTGCAGGCACCATCGGCTCCGTTCATGCGGAAGCCTACGCCAAGGTTGCTGACGCGGAATTGGTTGCCCTCTGTGACATCCTGCCGGACCGCCTGAAGGAAAAGGCCGCCCGTCACAACGTCCCCAAGACCTATGCGACCCACCAAGACCTGCTGGCCGACCCGGAAATCGAAGCCGTGAGCATCTGCGTGCCCAACGTCGTACACGCGCCCATCGCCATTGACGCCTTTAACGCCGGCAAAAACGTCCTGCTGGAAAAGCCCATGACGCTCAACGCCAAACTCGGCATGGACATCTGCGCCGCCCGGGATAAATCCGGCAAGGTACTGCAGATGGGCATGGTTCGCCGCCAGAGTCCTGACGCCGAGCTGGTTCGCGAACTCATCGCCGCCGGTCGTCTGGGCGAAGTCTACCACATCGGCATCAAGCAAATCCGCCGCCGCGGCATTCCCGGCATGGGCGGCTGGTTCACCACCAAAGAGCAGTCCGGCGGCGGCTGCCTGATTGACATCGCCGTACATTCCCTGGACTTGGCCATGTGGGTTACCAACCTCTGGAATCCCACCAAGGCCAGCGCCAAGACTTACTCGAAATTCGGCTCGCCCATGAAAGACTATCGCTACGTCAGCATGTGGGCCGGCCCGCCGAATTACGACGGCATCTTCAATGTTGATGACTACGCCACCGGCATGGTCCGTTTCGGCAAGCAAGCCACCATGGTCTTCGAAGTCGCCTGGGCCGCCAACGCCCAGCCCGAGAACTACGTCGAAATCCTTGGCACCAAGGGCGGCGTCAAACTCGCCGGCGGCGATACCGTCCTGCTCACCGAATTCGAAGAGCGCCTCGCTGACATCAAGCTCGATTACGAAAAGAAGAGCGATGGCTTCGCCCGCGAGTTGACCAAGTTCGTCGCCGCCATCAAGGGCGAAGGCGAAAACCCGGCTACCGGCGAGCAAGGAGTTATTGTCATGCGCCTCCTTGATGCCATCTACAAGTCCTGCGCCGAAAACCAGGAAGTTGATGTCTGAGCAGTTGTAAAGAAGCAGCATGCCACGGGGAAAGGTCCTTTGCGCGGCCTTTCCCCGTTTTTTCATCAGGCAAAGACGCGACCGCCGGCGCGGACGCAAGTGTGATAAAGAGTAGCAGCAGGAGAGCAGCAATGCCCAATCAGTCCATTGTCATCCGTGGTAAAGACATTGTCATCAATGGTCAGCCGACCCAGGTCCGCTCCGGCGCCATGCACTACTTTCGCAGTCTGCCGGAACAATGGCATGACCGTCTGCTGAATCTCAAGCGCTGCGGCCTCAACACCGTCGAGACCTACCTGGCCTGGAATGTCCATGAAACTCAAGAAGGCCACTACGACTTCAGCGGTCGCTGGGATGTGGCGGCTTTCCTCCGTGAAGCGCAAGCGCTGGGCCTCATGGCCATCGTCCGGCCCGGCCCCTTCATCTGCTCGGAATGGGATTTCGGCGGTCTCCCGGCCTGGCTGCTCACCAAGCCCGACATGCGCATCCGCTGCATGAACAAGGACTTCCTAACCGCCACCGACCGTTTCCTGAAAAACGCCTTAGACATCCTGACGCCCCTGCAATGGCCCGCCGGCGGCCCCGTCATCATGATGCAGATTGATAATGAGTACGGCAGCGTCGGCAATGACAGCGAGTACTTGCAGCATCTTTACGACCTCTTCCGGCAGCGAGGCGTCACCGTGCCGATTTTCATCTCCGACAGCCCTTCCGAGGCTATCTACCGTTGTGGTGCTCTGCCCTCGACCCTCCTTACCGTCAACTGTCGCAATCATCCCTGTCATGGCCTGGACTTGGTGCAGCGCCTGCGGCCAAACACGCCGGACATCGTCATGGAACTCTGGTCCGGCGTCTCGCACCGCTGGGGCGAACTGTACTACAAACACGCCGTCGAGGAAGTCGCCGCAGACGTCGAGTCCCTGCTTAAACGCCGCGCGTCCTTCAATTTCTACATGTTCCACGGCGGCACGTCCTTCGGCTTCATGCCCGGCGCCAGAATGCCCAGCGAGAAAGAGTACCAGCCCTACCTGAACAGCTATGATGTTGACGCGCCCATGGACGAGGCGGGCAATCCCACCCCCAAATACACCATGATTCGCGACCTCATCAAAAAGTATTGCCCGGATGCCGAAACCGGCGAGCCGATTGTCCACCCCGCGCGCGACTTCGGCCGAGTACAGCTTGACGAACATGCGTCCCTGTGGGACGCCCTCCCCGTCCTCTCCCGACGCCACGAATCAGTGAACCCCGAAAGCATGGAGCACTACGGCCAAAGCCACGGCTTCATCCTCTACCGGACACAGCTGGACCTGCCGCGCGGCGTCTACCCCCTGCGCATTGAAAGGCTTGCCGACCGCGCGCAAATCTACAGCAACGGACAATTCTGCGGAGATGTTTTCCGCAATGACAGCAATCAGACCGTCAATATCCATCCCGGGCAGATTGACATCCTGGTGGAAAATCTTGGTCGGGTAAATACCGGCATGGGCCTGCAATACGATTGGCGCAAGGGCATGACCGGCGCGCACATCCACTCCCGCCGACTCTACCATTGGGAGGTCTATCCCCTGCCCCTGGACGACCTTGGCGGCCTGCGCTTCCAGCCGGGCGCGCCGACCCGCAGCGCCCCGACCTTCTACCGCGGCCGCCTCAACATTGACAGCCCCGCCGACACCTATCTGCGCGTGCCCTACGGCAGCAAGGGCATCGTCTGGATCAATGGCTTCAACCTCGGCCGCTACTGGCATATCGGCCCGCAATTCGCACTGTACTTGCCGGCGCCGCTGCTCCGCCAAGGCGACAACGAGATCATCATCCTCGAACTGACCGCCCTCCGCGAGCCCGTCGTCGAATGTATTGACCACCCGGACTTCGCGCCGCTACAGCGATTGATGCTCTGATCAGCAGGGCGACAGTTGTTCGGCACCCATCCACGCGGACACCCAGACCGGCCCCCCCCGCAAGAGGCCATAAAAACACAAACGCGCCCGACGCATGTCGCAGCCGGGCGCGGAAGTGGAAGCCAGAGAAGCCAGGGGAAGCTCGTCGCTCAGAAGGCGCTTACGATATTCGAGCCGTCGAAGGAGCAACGCGTGTAGCCCGCCGCTGACAACTCGCTCTTGCCGCAGGACTGCACATGGCCATCAAAGAAGCCGACATTCGAGCGGCCACTGTGGTGCGCCGAAGCGGAATACTCGTTGCCTTCGGTATGGCCGATGTTGAAAGTCCAACGACTACGGGTGGTATTGGACAAGGAAATGGAATCGCCGCAGTAAGGCACCGACGATGGCATCTTGCACGCATTGACTATGAAGTAAGCGTTGTCATGTCTCGTGCCGCCGCAGTTGACATCGCGAAGCGTAAAGTCACCCCAGAGGTCCACCTTGGTAAAAAAGGCGCTGGCGGCGTAATTCATATCCGGACGGATGACCCCGTAAGCATAGCCCGTATTGTAGTTCACCAAATCGTGCGACGGGCAGAAGAATACTTCTTTGCTGATGTACTTGCCGCGGGTTACATACATGGTATAAGGACTGTACGTTGTCACTGCGTCCTGCGCCATGCCTACCCAGTAGCTCTCGTTCTCATCGCCATACAAAGCCGCCGCCAGCAGGATCTGCTTGGCATTCGACGCGCAGGAAATCGCCCGGGCCTTCTCGCGCGCCTTCG
>JAAZKQ010000844.1 GCA_012799755.1 Lentisphaerota bacterium
AAGCCGATGGCCACCGTGGAGATTCCCGAATACTACCTGTATCAGGGAGAGACGCGGCAATTGCGTCCATACCAGCGTGAGGCCATGCAGGCGATGGACCATGCTATTGAGCTGGGCAAGCGACGTTTCCTGATTGAGTTGCCCACGGGCACAGGCAAGACCGACCTGACAGTCCTCTATATCCAACGCCTGATCAAAGCCGGCCGCGCCGAGCGTGTTCTCTTTCTGGTGGACCGTGAGCAGCTGGCCAAGCAGGCATTGGAGGCTATTCAGATTGTGCTCAACCAGCACGGCAGCTACTGGCTTCGTCCAGGCATGGCGCGGCAAGAACGGCAGATCACCGTCTGCCTGCTGCAGACGATGATCAGCCGCTACAAGGAGTTCACCAGCGGTTATTTCGATGTCGTCGTGGCCGATGAGTGTCACCGCTCAATCTACGGGATTTGGCAGACCGCTCTGACTCATTTCGATGCCTTTCACATCGGCCTGACCGCCACCCCGGCCGCCTATATTGAGCGCAACACCTTTCAGTTCTATCAGTGCAGGGACGGTCAGCCGGACTTCGCCTTTCCCATCCTTCAAGCTTTCCGCGATGGCTATCTCTGCCCATATAAATTCGCCACAGGCATAACCCAGATTCTCGCTGAGGGGGCCGAGCTTGATGATGAGACCTACGATCCCGCCAAGTTTGAGCGGGAATGGACCAACGAAGACAGCAACAGGATGATGATGGCGGAGTTCGACCGACTGGCCTGGGAGAACTACAAGGAACTTGCCCCGAATCAGAAGATTGGTCCCGGCAAGGCCATCGTGTTTGCAATCACCAAGCACCATGCGGCGCGGCTGGCTTCCTACTTGAACGCCCTGCACCCCGAACAGAAAGGGCGTTACGCCGAAGTAATCACGAGCGATGTCAGCGACGCGGAGAACCTCATCAAGCGTTTCAAGCGGGAGGACTACCCGCAGGTCGCCGTCAGCGTCGGCATGCTCGACACCGGCTTCAATTGTCCGGAAGTCCTGCACCTGGTGATGTGTCGTCGCGTACGCAGCCCGATCCTCTACCAGCAGATGCGTGGCCGTGGCACCCGAACCGCGCCCCATATCGGCAAGCGGAAGTTTGTGATCTACGACTTCTTCGGCAACCATGAGTACTTCAACGACAGCGATACCGACGTCTTCACAGGCACTGGCGGCGGCCATGTTCCGGCTGGTCCTCGCAAGCCGCCTCGCCACCCCGGCTCTCTGATTGAACTGGGGCTTGAGGATGAGTGGTTGCATGCGGTCGCCTACGTCGAGGTGGGGCCGGAGGGCGAGCGCGTTGACAAGCGCGATTACGTCACCAATTGGCAGACTGCCGTACAGTCTGCCGTTGTCGAAGACCCGATCATTCAGAAGATTCGCAGGGGCGAAGCGCTTAGCGAGCAGGAGGAGAATACTCTGATCAAGCGGCTCAATCAGCCGGAGATGTATTTCAACGAAGAAAACCTCCGTCGCGCTTATCGGCAGCCGGGCGGCAACCTTATTGACTTCATCAAGGCGGCCCTCGGCAGCCTGAAGATCAAGAGCCGCGAAGAGCAACTCACAGAGAGTTTCCAGGCTTGGCTGGTGGCCAAGTCTCTCGCGCCACAGCAGGCGCAGTACCTCTCGCTCCTCAAAAACCGCGGCATCGCCCGGGGTCAAATTGAGCTCGCCGACCTCTTCCAGCCGCCGCTCTCCATTCTCAACGCGGCGGCGCTGGGCGTCAAGCTGTTTGGTGAGCAAGGCCTGAAGGAAATCATCCAAGACATGAACGAATCGGTTTTCAAGAAGACCGCATAAGGGAAACAATGAACCAGGCTATTCGCAGAAAGCTGGACCGTATCACCGACATTCTCTGGGCTGGCGGTGTCACCAATCCAGTTACCTATATCGAACAGATTTCCTATCTCATCTACCTCAAACTGCTTGACGAAGAGGAGTCCAGCCGCGAGCTGAAGGCCCGCCTCATGGGGGAACAGGCCAACGGCGGCGCCGAACTCTTGTTTCCCCAGCAAGCCGAACGCTATCGCTGGTCGAAGTGGCGGTTCAAGAGCGGCAATGAGCTCCGAGATTATGTGCGGGACGAGGTTTTTCCCTACATGGCCTCCTTGGTCAAGGAAGAACCCCAGATCGCCGAATACTTTCGCGACGCCGTGCTGGAGATCATTGATCCGAATGTCCTGAAGCAGGTCGTGGATGAGATTGACGGCATTGATTTCGCGCGCCTGGGCAGCGACGTCAAGGGCGATATTTTCGAGTATATGCTGACACACTTGGGCCAGTCGGCCCTGAACGGTCAGTTCCGCACGCCCCGGCAGATCCGCACGATGATGGTTGAGATGGTTGATCCTGATTTTGGCGATAGCGTCTGCGATCCCGCTTGCGGCACGGGTGGTTTTCTGATTGACGCTATTAGCTACGTCCTGGCCAAGTACTCGACCGAGCCGACGGAAGTTCCGATTTACGGGGAGGAATGGCTGGATGAACGCGGCCAGACCCTTGAGGAGGCCAGAAAGGCCAATCCAAACCTGCAAGTTTATCGCAAGGGGCCCGGCGAGAAGATACCCGACTGGGGCATCCTTGAACAATCCATGTACGGCATTGACGTCTCGCGCCAGATGATGCGGATCGCCATGATGAACCTGGTGCTTCACGGCATTCGCCATGCCAGGGTCAGACGGGCAAACACGCTCTCGGAGATGGGCGGCCTCAGCGAAGACGACCTGAACCGCAAGTACAAAGTCATTCTGTCGAATCCTCCCTTTGCCGGACAGTTGCCGAAGGAATCCATTCGCAAAGACCTTCCTACCAACTCCAAGAAGAGCGAGCTGCTTTTTCTTGGCGTGATGATGGTGTCGCTCGCCCCGGGCGGCCGCTGCGCGGTCGTCGTGCCGGAAGGATTGCTCTTCGGCTCGACCTCGGCTCACGTCGAGTTGCGCCGCAAGCTGGTCGAGGACTATGACTTGTTGGCCGTCGTGTCGCTTCCCGCAGGCGTCTTCAAACCCTATGCCGGTGTTAAGACCGCCGTCATTGTCTTCCAGCGGCCGCTGTCGGAAGCCAAGCGGGATAAAAAAGCACACCAGGAACGCAAGATTTGGTTCTACGATATCGAGTTCGATGGCTATGACCCCAATAAGATTCAGGGTGGCGGCCGTCCCGAAACTCCTGAGCGTAATGATATTCCCGAGCTGCTCAGGCTCTGGGCTGCCTATCGCCAGTCCGGCTTCACCAATCCGCCGGGTGTTGAAGCAAATAGTGTGCTGGAAGCGGGCAGTGTTGTCCCCCGCTGCTGGTGGGCATCGCTCACGACGGTGCAGGGAAATGACTACAATCTGGCCGCCGGACGCTACAAACCGCAGGTCGCCGAGAAAGCCCCCGACGACGACCCCGTGGAATTGATCCGCGAGACCATCGCGCTGGAACGCAGTATCATCGAAGGGCTTGAGCAGCTGCTGCATGAAGTGGAGGCTGACCAATGAGCGATCCAACCGCCGTTAAGATCGAATCCCAGAATCTGAACGTCGGTGCTCTGTTCAAGGACTTCTATTCCGTGCCGGACTACGCCGATTTAGCTGCCATCGCCGCCCAGGCTTTCATTGCCATCACGCAACGCAAGGACATGCTGACCAATCTCGCGCGCAAGGTCTGGACTATATCCAATGGGAAAAGCGCAGCGGCAGGCTCCGAGTCTCCGCCGCAAACAGCCGAAGAGGTAGGGCAATGAAATGGCGGAAGATCAGAATTGGCTCGCTTTGTAGGAAGGCGACCACACGCGATCCGCGTCAACAACCAGATACCCCATTTCGCTATATTGACATATCGAGTATTGATCGCGAGCAAAAGCTTATCGCGTCTTCGACAGAAATAATCGGTGTCGAGGCACCGGGTAGAGCACGGCAAGTTGTGCTGGCTGGTGATGTGCTTGTCTCAACCGTGCGCCCCAATCTGAACGCGGTTGCCATGGTGCCTCCCGAGCTGGAGGGTGAAATTGCCTCCACCGGATTTTGTGTTCTACGTGCAGTTGAAAACCTCATCTTGCCAAAGTTCCTATTCTACTTTACTCGGACTGACACATTCATCAATGCGCTACTTCAGCATGTGCGGGGTGCGAATTATCCCGCTGTAACCGACAGAAACGTGCTCAGTGTTGAAATTCCTTGGCCCACCCTCTCTGAACAACGGCGGATTGTGGAGATTCTTGACCAGGCGGATGCCCTGCGGCAACAGCGCCGCGCCGCCGATGAAAAAATCCAGCGCATCCTCCCCGCTCTCTTCTACCGCATGTTTGGTGACCCTCTCCTGAACCCACATCAATGGCAGACTATGCCTCTTGGCGATCCGCGCGTAGCTGATATTAACCCAAGGGCAGACATAGATGGAATGGCTGATGATGTTGAGGTTTCCTTTGTGCCGATGACCGATGTAGATGAAGTTTGGGGGAGAATTGTCGGGACGCAGACGAGACTACTTACAGATGTGCGCAAGGGCTTCACGCCGTTCGCGAATGGAGATGTGATCTTCGCCAAAATCACGCCGTGCATGCAAAATGGCAAAGCCGCAATAGCATCGAAGCTCAAGAATGGCCGAGCATTTGGCTCCACCGAGTTTCACGTTCTTCGTGCAGGTTCACTCACTACGAAAGAATGGCTCTATGGTTTGGTCCGTCTTGATGTTTTTCGAAAACAGGCAGAAGCAAGTTTCACAGGAACAGCAGGGCAGCAACGAGTCCCGACAACCTTTCTCAGAAATTACGAAGTTCCTGTTCCACCGCTTGCACTACAGGAAGCATTTGCAAATGCTGTCAAGGCTGTTCTGGCGAATGTCTCGAACATGAACAATCTCCAAATCACCGGCATATTCGATAATCTCCTCCACCGCGCCTTCACCGGCGAATTGACGGCGAAGTGGCGGGAGGCGCACAGGGAAGAAGTCGAAGCCGAGATGCAGGCTCAGGCCAAAGTCCTGGCCGGTCCAGTGGCTCGCCCGGCCAGCCGGGGTGGAAAGCGGGGGAATCCATAAGCAGAACAGCAAAATGCCGCTGCTGGAACTCGTCGAGTTCTTCAACCGGGTCCACGAACTCGATTCAAGGATGGAGGCCGGACAGAGAGACCGCCTTATCATCAGCTACGCATGGCAGGATGCAGCCCTTGCCGAATGGCTTGCCCGCAAACTTATGTGTGTCGGCCATGCGGTCTGGATTGATCGTTTCAAGCTGCTTGGCGGAGACACCTGGCCTGATGACATTGACGACGCGATCAAAGAGCGCAGCTTTCGCACGGTTCCCAGATGCGGCAGAGCAATCTCAGTAAGTTTTTGTGTGGGGAGCTGTTATGGGCAGGCAGCCAACAGTCGTGGGTTTGAGGTCAATACCTCTATGCCTCCGAGCTTCATGTCCCCGTCGTTCGTCAACAGCTTCATGCCGCGAAGCCTACAGGTCTCGACTATTGCCCCGTCATTGAAGTCAAGCGTTCCCCGTTCAGTCTCCGCCAGAATCCACGGCAAGTCAGCTTTTGTCAGCACGGTGGGCTCGACCTCGGCCATTGCCAATATCCGCTTGACATCTTCAATCACTGGCTTGGCTACCGCTGCGAAATCCTTGGAACGTCGGAAGTTTTTGAAACTCAAGTAGGTATGTTTCCACGCTGCTTCGTATTCCAGGCGCAGAGAGCGGTTGATGTACTCGCTCAGCACAAGGAGTTCAACGATTGGCCGGGCTCCGGCTTCAATAAGCTTCTTCATTGCCTCACTGTACTGCTCGGCATATTGAGGCGGCGGTTGTGTAGCAGGAGGTAGAAGATAGAGCCACACATTGGCATCCACGAGAATTTGCTCGCCTGCGTGGAAAACATAGCTAGAGGAGTCGAAAGCCTTATTTTTCCTCATCACCTATTACCTCCTTCCAGGCGGCGTCATGCTGGGGCTTGTTGGCAAAATAGCGCTTCGCGTTTTCAATAGCGCGGTCAACCATTTGCCGGTCTTCGTCCGTGATTTCAGTATAGGTCAAATTTGCGGTCAGGAACGCCTCCGTGTAATCGCCGTTATAGAGCTGGCCAATCGCCGCATTTAAAAATGCAGTGATCAGGTTTCCGCGATTCAAAAAAGACAAGTCCACCTTCCGCTTCGCCTTGAAAGCGGTGACGATCTTCTCGTAAACCTTCTGACCGTCGGCAGTGGAAACCCATACCGGGCTTCCAACGATGTCGTAAATTTTCAACTGAGTCCTGTCTGACATTGCCGACTTCCTTTCTAACCCGCGCGTTCCGAACTCAAGCGGTATGATTTCGTGTCAGCGGTATTGATTTCCAAATTTACAACTGTGCCAGTAAACGATTGTTCCATACGCACAACGTTTTCACCGTCAGGCCCGCACTCCCAATATCCTTGATCAGATACGATTTGGATGTAAGCGATCAGCGATTAATAACAGACATTTTTTATCCGCAGATTACGCCGATTTGCGCAGATTATTAGCGGCATGTCTCGCATCGCCGCTG
>JAAZKQ010000845.1 GCA_012799755.1 Lentisphaerota bacterium
CACATGACCCCGCAAACGGCGTGCAAGCATGCTCGCAATATCGCTGTTGCCAATGAGTGACCGCTTACGTCCGAGTGGCGATGTTGGCTTCTCCTGCTTGACAAGCCAGCCTCGGAGCGTCATATTCTGCACCTGCCTTGCCACCCGGAGGCGCATGAGACATTTTTTGGGGCCCATAGCTCAGTGGATAGAGCAGACGACTCATAATCGTCTGGTCGCTGGTTCAAGTCCAGCTGGGCCCACCATATTTAACCCGCTGCTATAACGATAGTTATATCGGCGGGTTTTATTTTTCCCTTATTGTGTTATCTTTGCATTGAACGGCTTTTAACACACATTACGGAGGCAAATTAACACAATCACAGCACAGAGGGGCCAGGCATGAAACTATACAAACGCGGCAAGGTTTGGTGGGTGACTCACTGGGATGGCAAGACTCAAATCAGAAGGTCAACTGGCTGCACGGACAAAAGCCGCGCCGAGGTCTTCGCAATGTCTATCATGGCGCCGTTGCTTGGTGCAGGTGACGATAAGAAAATAGACTCCATCGCCAGCACGATAAAGCGCAGTCTGGCTGATGATCGTAATAACGCAGGCGCCACGGGGTTATTGCTGACTGATTGTTGGGATTTGCACCCTCACGTCAACAAGAGCGGGCGCAAACTGAAGCAGAGTAGTATTGACCGAGCTGCGCAAAGCTGGCGCGTGTTTGTGCGGTTTTGCGCCAATCGTGGAGTGACAACGGTCGCTGAGGTGACGGAGCGTGTCGCCGCTGATTTTCTTGATACGCAAACGCCGCGAATGCGTGTTTTGGGTTATCAGTATTGTCGAGCGATGTTTGAGCGCATTGGGAGTCAACAGCCGTTCACGCGCAAGCCACCAGCGCCTACGCCGACACACCGCGAGCCGTTGACGCATGAGCAGATTAGCGCGTTGTTGGCCAGGGCTGACAGTTTGGCAGCCGGCAAGGGCGCCTGCGCGTCGGCGGGCGAATTCGCGACCTTCACCCGTTTTTTGCTTTACACGGGTCTGCGCATGGGCGACGCGGCAACGATACGGGTGGCCCAGGTTGATTATCAGGCCGAGACGATAGAGCGCACGATGGCAAAGACGTCGCGGCCGGTGCGGTTCCCGCTGCACCCCGACATCATCAGTCGGCTGCCGCGAGAAGGAGAGTATCTTTTCCCGGCAATGGCGGCGCAATATCTCCGTGATGGCCACGCCATCACACGTCGCTTTGCCAGGCTGTTCAAGTCAGCCGGCATCGTCGGCGAAGCCCATCAATACTGCGCGCATGCGCTGCGGACGACTTTCGCCTCGATTTGCGCCGAGCATGACGTGCCGCTGGCGGTGATCCAGAGTTGGCTGGGGCATAATTGTCCGAGCATCACGCGGATTTACGCCCGCATTGAGGATATGAGGGCGAAGCGCGCCGCGCTGGCGAAGTTCCCGACGCTGGGATAAGCCGTTCTGCATGACAAAAAAAGCCCGGCAGGCGCTGGAGGCAGGCGCCTGTCGGGCGGTGGTGGCGGGTGGCAAGGCCACCTGGGGATGAGGTCGAGTGGTTTATTTCAGGAGGTCGCGCAGGCCGCACTTGTCCAGGAAGACGGCGATGCCGCCGGCCAGCGCGGCGATAAGCAGGCCCAGCAGGAATTTGGCGACGGTCGCTTTGCCCCGCCGATAGCACCATGACAGGTCGCGCAATCCTCGCAGCTCTTCTTCGGTGAGTCCGAGTATGCATTCGTGCGGTATCTCTTTGGCAACGGCCTGTGCAATGTCCTTGATGAGGGCTTTGCGGCGTTGTTCCATTTCAGATTCGCAAAGGATAGCCTGTAAGGCGTCTTCGACTTCGCTCATTGTTTGTGCTTTCTCAGGTTGATCATGCGGGGGGTTAGCGGAAGTTGAAATACTTGTGGCCAAACAACCTGACCGCCTTGTATGCCAAGCGTATTTTGTTGCGCTCCCAAAGGGCAAGCGGGTTGAGGTATCGTGTCTTGCCGTAGAGCTCCCGCCACCTTATGAGCAGGTTGTGCTCAAAGTCCGCATCGGCCAGTTTGCGGTCGGCATCCGAGCCGCCGATGTGGTATGCCCAATCGTGGGGAGACGAACACGATTGGTAGCGGCGATAGGCAAAGTTGATTGCCGGCGTTAGTACGCTGCCACGGCCGCCGACGCCGTTGCAAATGTCCACCAGCTCTGTGATGTCGGCGTCGTAGAAGCTGTCCAGCACTCGGTAATCCAGGCGCTTGGCCTCATCGCGGTATTGTGCCAATGTTTCCGGCTCGTAGATCATGGGTGTTTCTTCAATCCATCGGGTCGGCCATGGGCTAGTTATTTTTCACTGGGATACGCTTCACCCGGGTATTTGATTCCCGTGGCGGTTTCCAGGGCAGCGGCTTCGGCTTCGGAAAGGACCAGGCAGCCCGGACAATCCCGATAGGCCGCCACGAGGAGCCGCCAGTCCTCCAGCGTCATATCGAGCCCTGACGGGACGGCGGTGATTTCGGTGTTGTTGGCCGCCTGCTCTTTGAGCTTGGCAAGAGTGAGTTTGCTGATGCCGGTGCCATTAGACTGAGGGAGCGGCAGGGTTACCAGGTGGGGCGAGAGTTTGACGCCGTCCACCTTTTGAATGTCAGCCGCTTGCTGGACATAGGCGACGGCGGCGGCCGGGCAAATTTCCGCCAGTTCTTTCAGGTATCCGGTAATCTGCACGCCGGTTTTGCGAGTGATTTTTCGCACGCCGCGCATCGTGTTGGTGGTCGGATCGTATTGCAAGCCGAGCTGTTCATCAACTTCAATTTCAATGCTTGAGTTTTCCCGGGGGATGTCAATGATGTTCAGGCCGTCGGTCCAGGATACGTTGGCGGCCATTTGCGCCGGATCACAGCCGATGTTCCAGCGTTTCCCGAAGGTGATGACGCTGGGATTGTGAGCGCAGCTGCAGGTGAGGAAAGCCAGGGACAGGCTCAGGACGATGGTGTAGGCTGTTTTCATGGGGCGGCTTCGTGGTTGAGGGTGGCGTAATAGGGCTCTGCTATTTATACGCGGAGCGTCAACCAGGAAAACAAAAATCCCGCCGGAAACGCTCCCGGCGGGATTTGGGTGTTTTGGGGTTCCGGTCGGCTTACTTGTACGCTTCCATGACGGTGCGGATTTGGGCGACGATGGGCTCCCAGGTCGTTTTGTTTTCGATGAGTTTGGGCGTGTAGACGCGGTTGAGGGTGGTCAGCTGCTCATAGGCGTCTTGGGTTGGCAGGCCGGATGTCGGGAGGTACTGCACATAATACTGCAGCAATCGCTTGATGGTGCGCGGTTCGGCTTTGCCTTCGGCCAGGAGCTCCCAAGTACGGGCGATCTTGATTGCTTCGGTCGTGCCGAGACGCTCGGCGGACAACCGGGATATGAAATGCGCGTCGGCGGGGCTTGGGTGCGCCAGGCAGTAGGCCCAGGCGTCCCGGATATAGGCGTCATCCTTACAGGCCAAGCCCCAGTTGAGAGCGATTTCCTTCAACACCCATAATTTGAATCCCTCATCGGCATTGGGGGCGTGTTGGGCGCTGGCGGTCTCAACGACTGTCTTCATGGCGGCAAAGTCGGCAGGCTTATTGCGGCAGAACTCAGCCAGGCTGGCGCAGAGCACCTTGCGAAACAGCGAGTCGGCGTTGGGCAGCTGGGCCTCGAAGGCCGCGGCGTCGGTCGAGCCCCAGCCGGGAAAAACGAACTCGGCGGCGCGGACGGACGTGACGACGCCCAAGATGGCGATGATGGCGATGATTCTGGACATGGCGGATTTTCCTTTCTGGTGTTTGCTGGTTTGCATGGAGGGGCTTTTTCCGGTGGGTTGTTTCAGGTTCATTGAGTTTCCTTTGGTGATGGGTGGCTCTTACTCAATCTTGTACTTGCCGATGTCGTCAACGGTCATCAGGGTCGAGCCCCTGTCCGAGCCGTCGCCGTGGAGGGTCACCGTGCCGACGCAGCCGGCGCGGAGGAAGCGTCTTTCCAGCTGTTGTTTTATACGCAGGTTGGCTGCGAAGCTGCGTCCGGTGTTGTTCGTGCTTGCGTAGTAGGGGCGTTCGCCAAGCACTTGTGCCAGGCGCGGCGTCGCGACCCATTTGGCGAAGGTGCTGCGCAGCATGATCTCGATGGCGTAGCCTTGGGTCGCGATGCCCGTGATGAGGATGCCGGATGGGTTGCGCGGCGCGTTGTCCCGGGCTGTCCAGCCGCGCTGGTTGACCTGCGGCAGGTTTTGCCAGGTCTCGCCATAATAGCTTTCGCCGACGATGTAGATGCCTGGATTGGCGGCCCGCACCTGGGCGGCGAGATGCTCGATATAGGCGGCGTCCTGCTCTACCAGGTGCGCGGATGTGCGCCGCCAGGCGACCAGGTAGCCTTGGCACAACGGCGCGGCCGAGCTGAGCAGCCGGGTGATTTTGTCGGGGTCCTGGTAGATTGACCAGCCCAGCGATTCTGGGCCGGCCCAGGCGATCCATGGGGCCATGTCCGCCTGCCGCACAAGGCTGATCAGTTGCGCGACTTTGCGGACGCTTTCGCTGCCGTCAAGACTAATCAGGCAGGCGTTGTAGCCTTGCCGCCGATAATAGGCCAGGTTGGCCGCCGCGTGGTCGGGCGTGTGCAGCTCTGCGATCATTCTAATTCCTTGCGGCAGCGGGATGTGTTCATTGGGCGGCGGCAGGGGCTGCTCGTAGATCGCCAGCCATTTTTCCATGCCGGGGTTGTGGATGGAGATGCCCTTGTCGCTTACCAGGTGCCGTTTGTCCTTGACGATGGCCGCCAGGGTCTTGTGCAGGTGCTGGATGCGGGGGATGTCGGCGGCGGGTGACGTCACGCTTGCCGGCGCGATGCTGACCTGCGCCACCTTTGGCGTATCCGGCGCGGGAGTTGGGACTGGCTCCGCGGAATCAACCGCGGCGGGATTGACCCGCATCACCGCCGGCGTTTGAGGCTGTGCGCCTATCGCCGAGCGGACCGCGACCGGCGTCACCGCCGGCGTATTTGGCGCCTGGATCGCCAACTTGCCGGGAGAGTAGACGACGACCGGCGGCGACAGGGGCTCGACCCGCGTCACCAGGCTGTCCACGGTGATCGTTGGGACGGTTACGCTCGGCAGCGCGACCTGTATCGGCTGGACGTCATCAACGACGTTAACCGGCGCGGCAAGCGGAGCGTCGTCCTTGGCGGGCGATGGCCATTGGCGGTATACCAGCGTGCCGACGCCAAGCGTCGCGGCGGCGGCCGCAGCGGCTATGGTTTTCTTTGTCGCGGTCATTATGTCCTCTTTTATCGTCCTGGTTTGACGCCTTCACGGAACTTCACTCTGAGGTGATAGCGGCAGCCTGCGCCATTGCAGCATTCGTTGACCTCGTTGAGCGCGTCGGCGCTGTCCGGGTCTGTCGAGATAATCAGTAGGAATTCATCGTCCGGGTGCCAAGCGTCGCCGGCCGCCTTGCTGCTGGTGAGGTTCGGGTAGAGGCGTCGCCCGAAGAGCAGCAGCGGCGGCGCGGGCGGAGTGAAGGGCTTCACGGTGGCGGAAGTGATTGCCGGCGCGTAGGTGGCGCCGCTGACCACTTCATCTGGTAGGCAATGTAGGTAGATTGTCGTTGTGCCAGGCGCCACGCCGGTGGTTGAGGCCACGTAAACCGACATCGGCAAATCAATCGTGTAGGTTGTGCCGACAGGTCGGGTGATGGCCTGCTGGTTTATCCGGCTGATGTAAAATCTTGCCGTCTCCGGCGCCGGTGCTGGGTCGGGTTCGCCGGGCTCCGGCGGCTCTTGGCCGGGGTCTTCCTGGGTCGGGTCGGCGGGCACGCCGGCGCAGGCATGATCGGCAACCCCGTGGATATTTTCACCGCAATCGGGACAGGCCATGTCTACATTCGGGCAAATGGGCAATTCCCAGTCCCCCTCTGCGCCACATATCAAACAGTGCCTCCAGACTAAGGTTTCGACTTCAGTTTCAGTGGTGGTTTCGCCCGTGGCATTATTGGTTGTGACAGTCGTTGTCGTGAACTGCCAAACCGTCGTTTTGACGTCGTTAAAAACGGATGTTGTTTCCTTTATATTCTCTGTAACTGTAATTGTGACATCTTCGTTTTCCGGATCGGCTGTTTCGGTTACAGTTGTAGTTTCACTTTCCGTTACGTTGCCCTCGTCGTCTTTGACCGCAGTTTTAGTGACTGCTTCGGTGACGTTGCCCTCGGCGTCCTTGGTTGTCGTCTCGGTCGTGGTGGTGGTGTCGCCGGTAGATGGATTGGTGGACGCGGTCTCGGTCTGCG
>JAAZKQ010000846.1 GCA_012799755.1 Lentisphaerota bacterium
CTCGCAAAACCCACTTATGCTTTTCGGACAAGCTCCGAAGAGTCTTGAAAAAAACCCATAAACAAAGGACCCGCGCCATGAACACAGTCTCCCGATCCCTCATCGCCGGATTTTGCCTCGCCATCGCCGCGCCCTGCATGGCGGAGATGATTGTTGCGCGCCGCGGCCAGCCCGCCGCTTGCAGCATCGTCCATGCCGCCGATGCGTCAGCGCCCATCATCCTCGCCGCCAAGGAACTGCAAGACTTCACCTGCCAGATGACCGGGGTGGAACTGCCCATCGTCAGTGATGCGGAGGCGTTGCCGCCGCAGGCCATCCTCGTCGGCCCCAGTCGCCACAGCGCAGCCATACCGGGCGTGGCAGACGCCATGGCCGCCCTCGGCAGCGACGGCTTTCTCCTGCGCCGCAGCGGCCCCCATCTACTCATCCTCGGCGACGAACGCGGCACGCTTTACGGCGTCTATGAACTCCTGGAACGGGCCGGCTGCCGCTGGTATGCGTCCTGGCACAGTAATATCCCCTCCCTCGACCAGTGGACGTTGCTGGACGACCTGAATGTCGTCGAACGACCGGCCTTCCGCATGCGCGAGCCTTTCTGGTACGACATGTTCAATACCTTCCAGGCGCTGCGCAACAAGTGCAATGGCAACGCCATGCGCCTGGGCCCCGAACACGGCGGCCGTTTCCGCATCGGCGCCGGTATGTTCTGCCATACCTTCAACCGCCTGGTGCCGCCGGAAGAATTCTTCGCCGGCCATCCGGAATACTACAGCGAAATCAACGGCAAGCGCCTGCGCGACCACAGCCAGCTCTGTCTGTCCAATCCCGATGTCCTGCGCATCGCCACCGAACGGACTTTGGCACACATTCGCAAAGACCCCGGCGCGGCCATGTTCAGCGTCAGCCAAAACGACTGGCGCAATCCCTGCGCTTGTGCCAACTGCCTGGCGCTGCGTGAGCTGTACGGCAATGAAGCCGGCATCCTGCTGTGGTTTGTCAACCAAGTCGCCGAAGCGGTCGAAAAAGAGTTCCCCGATGTCCTCATTGAGACTCTCGCCTACCAGTACACCCGCGAGCCGCCCAAAAACATCCGCCCTCGCCGCAATGTCATGCATCGGCTCTGCACCATCGAATGCGATTTCGCCCGGCCCATTGACCAGAGCGACGACCCGCAGAACCAGAAATTCATCAGCGACATCAAGGGCTGGAGCGCCATCACCGAAAAGCTCTTCATCTGGGACTACGTCACCAACTTCCGTCATTACCTCGGTCCCCATCCCAACTTCAAAGCGCTGCAAGGCAACATCCAATTCTTCCGCGACAACCATGTCATCGGCATCATGGAACAAGGCGCCTACCAAGGCTATCACGCCGAATTCGCTGAGCTGCGCGGCTGGCTCCTCGCCAAGCTGCTGTGGAACCCCGACCTGGACATGGCCGCGCTTCTGGACGACTTTTTCAATGGCTACTACGGCCCCGCCGCGCCACTGGTACGGCAGTACTTCGATGCGCTCCAAGCTCTGGTCGAAGCGCCTGAAAACAAGGTCAAAATCTTCCATCCCCTGACCATGCCTTGGTATAGTGATGAGTTCTTCCGCTGGGCCACTGACATCTGGCAGCAAGCCGAAGAAGTGGTCAAAGACCAGCCGGCCTTCCTCTATAATGTCCGCAAAGGCGCCATCACCGTCTATTATACGCGCGTCGAACGCATGACGGCACCCACCATCACCTTCAGCTGGCAGAACGATCAGGTCCTCCCTACCAATGTTCCCGAAGACTACCGCCAATTGGTCAAGGCGCTCCTGGCTCGAATGGCCGGCGAGCGTCCCATCCGCATCTGCGAAAATGCCGACACTCACGCCGCCCTCCTCGCCAAATGGCGCCGCGCTGTCGAAGGCCTTCCCGTCAACACCATCAGCAATGGCTCGTTCCGCGTCGGTATCGCCCCCGCGCTGAACGGCTGCGCCGGTATCTTCAAAGACAGCAAGGGCGTGAACTATTTCGACAGCGATTACGGCACCGCATTTTCCCTCAAGGGCATCCAAGCGCCGCGACAGGCAGCGCCCCAGTTGTTCAGCGTCAAGAACGAAAGCCCGGAGCGTCTGGACCTGTCCTACACCCAGCGCAATCAATACCGCTTGGACCGCAGCTTCGCGCTGGCGAACGACGGCCTCAGCGTCCAAAACAGCGTCAGCAATCTCAGCAACGAACGGGAGCTATCCCTGGCGCCCGTCACAGACTTCACTCTAGCCCTCGGGAACAGCGGCCATCTCTGCTGGCGGCTTGACGATGACCCTTGGCAGGACCTCGTCACAGCAGACCTCCGCTTCGCTATGCACAGCATCCGCAACGACAAGCTCGCCACCGCCAAGTCCTTCACCATCGCTTCGGCTCACAGTGGCCGCGGCATGCGCTTCGCCATGGGCGCAGAGCACGCGCGCATTGTCATCCAGACCCGCGGCGACCGCGATAGCGTCACAGTCTCCTTCGTGCAGCCGGCGCTGGCCCTTGCTCGCGCCGCCACCCACAGCAGCGGCTATACCCTCCTGCCCATGGCAAACATAAGCAACCTGCCAAAAGCCATCGCCGGCAAGGCCCTGCCACCCGAACAACAGCGAATGGTTCTGGAGGACTGCTTCCTGCCCATTATCCGGCCAGGTATCTGGGGTGATTACGGCAGCGACGACCGCGCCGAAGATGGTTCCGCTCTCATCCTCTACAACAGCCACTATGAATGGTGCTCCCAACTCCGACCTGACCTGAGTCTCTTCGCACCCCAACAGCCCTACCGCGTCCGCGCCCGTATCCGCGTCGAAAAAGCCCGTGCCGACGGCCTGGCATTCTGGGCCGGCATCTATGACGCCGGCAAAAAACACTCCGTCAGCAGCCACGTATTCGCCAACAAGGACATCAGCGATGACGACTACCACTGGTACGACATCGGGCCGGCCAACAACAACTGGGTCCCCGCCCAAGACCAGTACATTTGGTTCGGACCGGGACAGTTCGCCAAGGAAAAGGAAAGCAGCGCCGTCAAAGCCGTCTATATAGACAAAATCGAATTCGTCCCCGTCCTCAACTGATCACGCCCACGACAGTCGCCCACTCCAGGGCACTGCCGCTTTGCGACCAAGAATGCCTGGCGCTTGACACCTCCAGCCTTGGATAGCGCTTGTCTCCCGACCGTGCTGCGGGCATATAGCCCACAGCGGGACATGCCCCGCCAGCCACCCCTATACAAAACTTTCCGTGTATTCCGTGTATTCCGTGGTTAAAAAACGTCTGGAACTGATGGGGTGTTGTCCAAAGAATGACCGTTCACCCAAAATCAGTAACCGGTTACTCGTTGATAACTGTTGTTTCCGCAAGCTGCTATGGACAGTATGGCCGGCGAGCGAGCAGGTGTTGTCGTCCATCGTGTCCATCGTGTCCATCGTGTCCATCGTGTCCATCGTGTTCATAATGTCCATGTTGCGCCGTAGGCGCTTAACCATGCTTAACCCCAGCCTTCAGGCTGGGGTGGCGA
>JAAZKQ010000847.1 GCA_012799755.1 Lentisphaerota bacterium
CTCGGCAGCGCCGCGCAGCGGCGATGCGAGACATGCCGCTAATAATCTGCGCCAATCTGCGTAATCTGCGGATAAAAAATGTCTGTTATCAATAAGTGACCGATTACCGGCAAGCTGCGGCCCCGTTTTTCTTAGCCCTTGCTAATCCTTAGACGCGTCTTATATTTTTGCTTCGTCACGCATCTCATACCCTCACTTTTCGGAGCAGACATGGCCATCGCCACTCGCAAATCACCGCCCATCTCCAGCAGTCTTGAAGACTACCTGGAAGCCATCGCTGAAATCGTTGAGGAAAATGGCCACGCACACACGAAGGACATTGCCGAAAAGTTGAGCGTAACCATGCCTTCGGTGACCAATGCGCTGCAAACCCTGCACGCGCGCGGCCTTATCGCCTACCAGCCACACATGCCGGTAAGTCTCACGGCTCGCGGCGCCGAAAAGGCAGCCGTCATCAGGCACCGGCACCTTGCCATGAAGAAGTTCTTCCAGGACATCTTGAAGCTGGACGAAAAAGAAGCCGATGAAGCCGCCTGCCGCATCGAACACGTTATCGGTGAAAAGGTTATGTCGCGCTTTATCGTTCTGGCCAAGACCATCGCCAATCGCGAAGATTGCAAAGCCCTACGGGACTTCCTCGACCAAGCCATGCCGCAACTTTGCGCCGAAGACGACGTTGATCTCATCAGTCTCAGTGAATTACCCATCGGCAAGCAAGGCGTGGTCGTCCATGTGGATGAAAATCTGCGCGCGTTGAAAAAATTCGCCGACCTCGGGCTGGTTCGCGGCACACTGCTGCAAATGGAAGGCCACGCGCCATTTGGCGACCTGCTGCGCGTCAAAGTCATGTGCAGCAGCTTGACTTTGCGCCGCAAAGACGCCGCTCACATTTGGCTGAAGCAGATGAATTAAGCAACGGTCGCGCCTATTGTCCGACTACCGCTCATAACAGCCCGCCCATAGTCCAAGGTGTTCGCCCCATGAAGGAACTCTATCGTATTGCCCTGGCCGGTAATCCCAACTGCGGCAAAACCACCATCTTCAACGCCCTGACCGGCACCCGCCAGCACGTCGGCAATTATCCGGGGGTCACGGTTGAGCGCAAATGCGGCAGCTGTCGCATCGGCAATGTCAACATTGAGATCATTGACCTGCCTGGCATCTACAGCTTGTCCTCCTCATCCCCCGAAGAGAAAGTCGCCATCCGCGAACTGCTCAAAACGCCGATTGACCTCATCATGAACGTCGTTGACGCGGGCAACCTGCAGCGCAATCTCTACCTCAGTACCCAGTTGGCCGAACTCAATATACCCATGTTGTTGGTCTTCAATATGATTGATGACGCCCGCGACCGCGGCTTTGTCTTCGATCTGCCCAAATTCGAACGCTACCTCGGCGCCCCCATCGTCGAAACCATCGGTTCCAAGGAAGAAGGCATAGATCAGCTCAAGGCGCTGACCGCCAAACTCTTGGTGGGCGAGGCGCAGAAGCCTGCAACCATCCGCTACGGTGAACACATAGACCAGGCCATCAACAGCCTTGCCGCAGCCGTCGAGGACAAACAGGAGTTCACTACGCCCCCAATCCCACCCCGCTATTTCGCCATCAAGCTGCTGGAAAACGATCCCGAAATCTGTTCGCTGCCGGCATTCGCGCCGCTCTTGCCCATGGCTGAAGAGTTGCGCGAACGCCTGTCCGTCCGTCATGGCGTCAGCAGCACCACGCTCATGGCTGACTGTCGCTATGGCGTCATCGCCGGCGCCTGCCGAGAAGCCATCACCCTCAACAATGAGCAACACCGACAAATCTCGGACAGTATTGACAAGGTGGTCACCAACCGTTATCTCGGTTTGCCCATATTTTTGTTGATCATGCTTGCCGTCTTCGCCTTCACCTTCATCTTCAGCGAGCCCCTGGTCGGAGTCGTCGCCTTCCTGCTGGACCGCGTCAGCGCCCTGATTGACAGCGCCTGGCCCGCCACCGCGCTGCCCTATCTCAAGGCCCTGGTGCTTGAAGGCGTCATCGGCGGCGTCGGCGGCGTCCTCATGTTCATCCCCAACATCCTCCTACTCTTCCTGGCCATCGCTTTTCTGGAAGGCACCGGCTACATGGCCCGGGCTGCTTTTGTCATGGACGGTTTCATGCACAAATTCGGGCTCCACGGCAAGAGCTTCATTCCCATGTTACTGGGCTTCGGCTGCACCGTGCCGGCCGTCATGGCCACCAGAACCATCGAATCTGAGCGGGATCGCCTCACCACCATCCTCATCCTGCCCCTGATGAGCTGCAGCGCCCGCCTCCCGATCTACTCCCTGCTCATACCCATCTTCTTTCCGCTGAGGCTGCAACCCGTCATCATGTGGACCATCTACCTCATCGGCGCCTCCCTGGCCCTAGGCGGCGCCGCCATCCTCAAAGCCACCATCTTCAAGGGCGAGGACGAAGTCTTCGTCATGGAGCTTCCCCCATACCGCATGCCCACCTTGAAAAGCCTGCTTATCCACATGGGCGAACGCGCCATGTTGTATCTCCACAAGGCGGGCACCATCATCCTCGGCGCCTCCATCGTCCTCTTCTTCATAAATACCCTCCCCCAGAAAAAAAACTATGATCGCGACTACAAGGCGCTGGCCGAAGCCATCAACGATAATATGGCCATGAGCCAGGATGAGAAAAAACAAGCCATGGACGAACTTGTCAGTCAACACCAAACCGAAAAACTCAATTATTCCATTGCCGGCCGCATCGGCAAAAAAATCGCCGTGCCCATGCGCTATGCCGGCTTTGACTGGAAGGCCAGTTCGGCGCTCATCGGCGCCTTCGCGGCAAAAGAGCTCTTCGTCTCGCAACTGGCTATCCTTCACTCCGTCGGCCAAGGTGAAGATGCCGCGCAGGCACTGCGGCAAAAACTGCGCGACAGCTATAACCCCCTCCAGGCATTCTGCCTCATGCTCTTCTGCCTCATCTCCATGCCCTGCATCGGTACGGTCGCCGTTGTCTACAAGGAAACCCTGTCCTGGAAAATCACCCTGGGGCAGCTCGCCGGCCTCACCACCCTTGCCTACGTCATCACCACTATCGTCTACCAAGTCGGCAGGGCACTTAATATCGGCTTGTCATAAAGAGCTATTACACCAGCAAGAGGATGAATATCAATCATTTACACCTTCCATCATGACATATTAACTATTTTTGTCACTTTTTCAAAAAATGGGTGGCTTTTCCCTATTCTGGGCGTTATTGTATGCGCCCATGCGGAAAAGTCCGCAGTTCAAGGTCCCGAGTCAGGAAATGTTCATACGGAAGGAAATTATCATGTCTCGCAAACAAGGTCTTCGCTCCCTGCTTGTCTTCGCCGTGCTCTCGGCGCTGATGAGTACTCCGGCATGGAGTGCCGGCTTTTCCATTCTTGAGCAGAGCGTTCCGGGCGCCGGGCGGGCTTTGGCCGGCATGACGGCGGAAATCGAAGACCCCTCCGCACTTTACTTCAACGCCGCCGCCCCGGCCTGGTTCCAAAAGGGCAAGATCCTTGTCGGCAGCCATTTCTTGCGCGCCAGAGCCGAATTTGAGGACAAGGGCAGCACGGTCGCCGGCGAAGACAATGGCAATTTCGGCGGTTGGTCGGTCATTCCCAACGTGTACTGGGTACAGCCGATTTCCAGCACCGTCAGCTTGGGCTTGGGCATGTCCGCCACCTCCGGCACCAGTACGGACTACAACACCCACTGGCGCGGCAAATACATCGCCCTGGATACCGAGATTGCCGTCGTCGAAATCAACCCCACCATTTCCTGGCGAGTACTTGACTGCCTCTCCATCGGTGCCGGCCCGGTCATTGATTACGGTGATGTCTGCCTCTCCCAGGCACTGCCCTATGGCCCCATGACCGGCGGTCTATTTCCCGACGGCCAGCTCAAGCTCCAAGGCGACTCCGTGGCCTTTGGCTTTGCCGTTGGCGCTCTTTATATCCCCTTTGAAGGCACGCGCCTTGGTATCGGCTACCGCTCCCGCATCACCCACGACCTCGACCTTGAGGCCCGCGCACGCCAAGTCCCCGGCCTCGGTGTTGTCAAGGACGATGCACAGGCTGACCTGGACCTCCCCGCCATGCTGAACATCGGTGTGCAGCAGGACATCACCGAGCGCTGGACGATCATGGCCGATGTGTGCTGGTCCGAATGGAGCGTCATGGAAGAACTCAAGGTCAATTTCGACCCAAAAATTGCCGGCGTTCTAGGCAAAAAGAGCGAGACGATTGACATGTCCTGGCGTGACTGCTGGCGTATCGGCCTGGGCACCGAGTACGATCTCAACGACAAATGGACCGTCCGCTGCGGTGTTGCCTTTGACCAGACCCCCGTCAAAGACGTTGAGCACCGCACACCCCGCCTGCCTGACGCTGACCGCTACTGGCTCACCTTCGGCGCCCAGTACCGCTTCAGTGAAAACATCGCCTTTGATTTCGGCTATATGCATATTTTCTTTAAAGACGTCAAGATGGACTATGCCGATCCCCTGGGACGCCGTGTCAAAGGCGACGTTGAGGGTTCGGCGGACATCCTGAGTCTGGCCATGACCTATACTTTCTGAAGCGCTTTCATCACAGCCTGATTTTCAACACGGCAAGGGTTGCAACTGCAGCCCTTGCCGTTATTGTTTTCTCATTGGTCAGCAGACTGCTCACGGAACCCTTTCCACCATCCACAACCGAACGCAGCAAGGGCATCATGCAGCCACATCTACACTGGTTTCGCAGCATCTTTGCCATCGCCATCGGCATGGCTGGTATCGCCCTGAGTCAAAACAACCCCAATGCACCCACAGCCCCAAACAAGGAAGCCCCCATGTCAAACAGCCCGATTTCCATCATCCGTCATGGTATTGTCTGTTCCCTGCCACAGGAAAAGTTCGGTTATTTCGGTTGGCCCAGCGTTACCCGCCAGGACGACGGAACCCTCTGCGCCGTCGCCTCCGGCCTGCGCTTCCGGCATGTCTGCCCCTGGGGACGCACCACCATCTGTAAAAGCCGAGACAACGGCCTGACCTGGACCTATCCCCAGGTCATCAATAACACGCCACTTGATGACCGCGACGCCGGTATCGTCAACCTCGGCGGCCAACGCCTCCTCGTTACGTGGTTCACCTCCAATACCTCGCACTATTTCTCACGCGATCCCAACAACTGGCTGAAAAAAACCTTTCCGCCGGACGAGTTCGAGGCCATGGGCGCCCTCTTGGATACCTGGACGGACGAGATGCGCGCCAAGTGGATCGGCTCTTGGTTCCGTGTCAGTGAGGACGGCGAGTACTGGGGCGACTTCCAACGCGCGCCGGTCAACACCCCCCATGGCCCCATTGTGCTGGCTGACAAAAGCTGGCTCTACCTGGGCAAGCGTTGGGACCTCAATGAAAAGAAAACCATGCACAGTGGCGGCGGTCCCATCCAGGCCGCCAGCAGCAGCGACGAAGGAAAAACCTGGTGCATGCTCGGAGAAGTCCCCCTCCCAGAAGGCATGTACAACCAGATTGCCTACGAACCACATGTCGCCGCCCTGCCGGACGGCCGACTCTTCGCCGCCATTCGCTACGAAAAGCCCTTCCAAGTCCTCTTCAGCGAATCCAGCGACGGCGGCGTCACCTGGACCACCGCTCGCCCCAGCGGGGCCATGGGCTCGCCGCCGCATCTGCTCCTCCACTCCTCCGGCACGCTGATCTGCGTCTACGGCTACAGAATGGAGCCATTCGGCCAGCGCGCCTTGATCAGCCGCGACCTGGGTAAAACTTGGATCCAGGACATTATCCTGCGGGATGACGGCCCCGACAGCGATCTCGGCTACCCCTGCTCCGTCGAACTGGCAGACCAAAGCATCCTGACGGTCTATTACCAGAAGTGCGGCGCCGGCGAGCAGTGCTCCATCCTCTACACGCTTTGGAAACTCAATTAGAACTAGTCCGTACACGCCATGGATTCCCGCCTCATGACCGAAGCCCTTGCCGTCATGCCAAGTCTGCATTCCTTCGGGATTTGTCTCTTTGACGAAATCTGGCGCCAGCGTTTCCATGTCAATGCCCGCTGGGAATTCCACTTCATCCGCCACGGCCGCCTGGAATTGCACTTCACCAAGGCGCACTTCCGGGCCGGCCCGGGCGATATCGTCATTATTCCGGCGGAAACTCTCCATTGCGATCAGTTTGACGGCAAGGGCGAATTCGAGGTCTACATGGCCTCCTTCGACTGGCCGCAGGCCGCCGAAGTCTTCTATAAGGCGATCAACGGCCCCGTCGTCAGTAAACTGACTGAAACCCAACGGGCAGACATCCGTCTGCAACTCGACCTGCTTTACAATGATAATCAGGACGAAACAGACTACGACCAGCTTCTCAGCCAAGCCCGCTTTCATGCCGTTCTCCTTCTCATCCTCAAAGTGCTGGCGCTCAATCAAGCCGCGCCGGCAACCAATCGCGAGCAGCAACAAAACCGCCGCAAACGCAACCAGTGGCTGATCAAAGAGGTGAAAAACTACATCGGCAAGCACTACGCGCAGCCGCTGTCGTTGGAGATGCTCGCCGACTTCCTCTCCGTCAGCCCCTTTTTCCTCTCACGCGTCTTTAATAGTGAAAGCGGCTTTTCGCTCTCCGAATATCTCACCATGGTCCGCATGAACCAGGCCAAAACGCTCCTTCTTGATGGCCGCATGAACGTCTCGGAAGTCGCCGACGCCGTTGGCTACGAAGACAGCGGCTACTTCTCAAAGGTCTTCAAACGTCATTTTGGCTGCAGCCCAAGCAGCATGTCCTGCAAACGACCACCAGCACATACCTGAAGGCTTGCGCAAAAATGACGTGGCATCTTGTGCAGCAAGCTCTGCGGGCTACAAGCTCGCAGTACGGTCGGAAAACAGGCGCTATCCAAGTGATGGCAGACAGCGTGGACGGCAGGTGAGCGTGTGCCGTCGTCCATCGTGTCCATACTGTCCATCGTTTCGCAGGTCGCAGGTGGGGTAGTCTCACAGGCCTTTGACAGCGCTGCTTGCGGAACAATGGTTATCAACAATGGGTAACCGGTTACCCCACCCCGTAACCGGTCACTCTTTGATACCGCCATCTCTGCGGTCATTTTGACTGTCCTGCCGCAAAACGTCTTTTCCCTGGCATTTGAGCGCTGAAAGCGCGAGCTATGATAGCCCAGGGCAAAGCGACGCCGAAGGCGGAGCGTCGCCCTGGATGGAGCGCCATTTACGTTCGCGTTCCTCGGCCTCTTTGGCGCCAGTCGGCAAAGCTGACTGGCGCCAAAGAGGCAATGGAACTCACGCGGGGTCTTCCCCATTTTACACTTTGCGCCCTGTTACGATGGTTTTTAGGTCGCCCTTACAGGGCTCTTTTCGGGTGTGGGCCTTACCCGGGGC
>JAAZKQ010000848.1 GCA_012799755.1 Lentisphaerota bacterium
CCGCAAACGGCGTGCAAGCATGCTCGCAATATCGCTGTTACCAATGAGTGACCGCATACCCCATGGTGGTCCTTTACTTTAACCGGCGCTGGCAGCGCTAATTCCGGGCGGTATATTTGCCATCAGGTTGAAATTCCGACAAGAGGCCGGCGGTCAAGGCGCCCCCGCGCACGGCTGCGGCTTGGCGATTACAGAGGCACACACGCAACACGCCAGCGGCCCCAGCGCAGCAAAAACATCCGCAGCACAACACCCAAATTAGTATCTCATGGCCCAAAACCGCGCTTTTATCTTCGATATGGACGGCACGCTCATTGACTCGGAGCAGGTGTGGATTGAGGCCATCCACGACGCCTTGCGCGCCCGAAACGTGGCGGTGGACATCGCTGAAGTGGCACGAATGGAATACGGCAGGTCCTGGCAAGACATCTTCGCCGAGATCAAGGCGCGCTGGCCCGACGCCTATCCCGACCGCCAGGCAATGCAAGCCGTCACCGAAAAACGTTACAACGAAATCACCGCCGCGCACGACATCAGCATCCCGGGCTCCATGGCCTTGCTGCGGCGCCTGCTTGACGAAGGTCGGGTGGTGAGCATCGTCTCGGGCTCAACGCGCGGTCGCATCCGCGAGTTCATTGAACAATCGGGATTGCAGGACGCTATCGGCCATTTTGTCGGCTGTGAAGACTATCAGCGCGGCAAACCTGCACCTGACTGTTTCCTGCTTGGCGCCGAACGCCTCGGCGTCAAACCGGCGCAGTGCGTGGTTTTTGAGGACGCCACGGCCGGCGTCCGCGCCGCCAAAGCCGCCGGCATGTTCTGCGTCGCCCTGCGCCGTCCGGGAGCTCCACCACAAGATCTTTGGAGCGCGGACCTCATTCTGCCGGACTTGTCGCTCTTCACGGAAGAGCAACTGGACCTGCTTTCCCTGTTTCGATCCTAAAAAAGTAAGCCTGCTTGTCAGCGCTGTCAGTCATGTCATCAGCAACCCCAGGAGAGACCATGAAGAAGATTGCCCTCGTCGGCTGTGCCCACATCCACACGCCCAACTTCGTCAAAAAACTCGCGGCACGGCCGGACATCCAAGTTGTGTCGGTGTGGGATCACGACGCGGCCCGCGCGCAGAAGAACGCCGCCGAGCTCAAGAGCAGCTGCGCCGCCACGCCGGACGCCATTTGGCGGGACAAGAGCATTGGCGCCGTCGTTATCTGCTCGGAGACTAACCGCCATGGCGATCTGGTCATCCAGGCCGCCCAAGCCGGCAAACACCTCTTCGTAGAGAAACCCCTGGGCTTTTCCGCCGCCGACGGCTGGGCCATGGCCGCAGCCATCAAAAAGGCCGGCTTACTGTTCCAGACGGGCTATTTCATGCGCGGCATGCCCGTTCACCAGTTCATCAAGCAGCAACTCCAAGCCGGCGCCTTCGGCAAAGTCACCCGCGTCCGTCACTCCAACTGCCACAGCGGCTCCCTCGGCGGCTGGTTTGACACGGACTGGCGCTGGATGGCCGATCCGGCTATCGCCGGTTGTGGCGCTTTCGGCGACCTCGGCACCCATTCGCTGGACATCATCCTCTGGTGGCTGGGCAGCACTCCCGACCGCGTCACCGCCAATATCGAAGTGGTCACCAAGCGCTACGGCGACTGCGACGAGTCAGGCGAAGGTCTGCTGCGCTTCCCCGACGGCTGCACTGCTACCCTCGCCGCCGGTTGGGTGGACGTGGCCAACCCCGTCACCTTCCTGGTCAGCGGCACTGAAGGACATGCCCATGTCAGCAACGGTCAGCTCTTCTTCACCAGCAAGCACGTCGCAGGCGCCGATGGCAAAACGCCATGGACCGCCCTGCCCGATATGCAGCCGCACGCCTTTGATCTCTTCCTCGACGCCATTAATGGCAAGAAAGCCACACTGGTCAGTGCCGATGAGGCCGCCCTGCGCAGCGCCGTGATGGAAGCCATGTACAGCAGCGCCAAAGACCTGAAATGGCACAAGCCCGTCATGGCCTGAGCAATGGTACGCATAGAAAGGAATTCACTCAGGTCCACATCCAGCATGGCGGTACGCGGTGACGACGGCATCTACTCCTAATCGTCATCGCGTGTCCGCCCGGCATCCCAGGAGAACCCGCCAATGCTTAACCGCCTGACCGCCCTCCCCCTGTGCCTGGCTCTGCTTGCCTGCTGCGCCGAACTCCCTGTCGTCACCGGCGATCTTGCCCTGTGGGCGCCGCATAGCGACGGCGGCACCCCGCCGGCCATGAGCATTGTCCATGACAACAATCAGCAACCGGTCATGCGCTTTGCCTACACGAGCAAATCAAGCAACAACTGGGGCAGCGCCAAACTCAAGTCCTTCCGCTTTGACCCCAATGCCACTGCCATGGCCTTCGAACTCTTCGTGGAGTCCGCCACCCCGGCGGCAGCCATGCACATCTGGTTCTTCGAGGAAGACGGCGACGCCTGGATGACTCGGATCGTGCCGACCGACCTTAAAAGCATCCCCGCCAGACAAAATCAGTGGCGGGAAGTCACGGTGCCCTTGGCGCAGCTGAACTTTCAGCCGCGCGGCAATGGCAAGCGGGCCTTTATGAGCACAACCTATCTGATCATGAACTTCAACTTCGGCGACCAAGTCGTCCACCTGCGCAATCTGCGACAGATCATCAGCGCCGGACCGGCTGCCGAACTCCCGCG
>JAAZKQ010000849.1 GCA_012799755.1 Lentisphaerota bacterium
ATCATCGCCTTCGGCGGCGGCTCCCCGATGGATGCGGCCAAAATCATGTGGCTGCTCTATGAACATCCCGATGTCCATTTCGACGATATCGCCATGCGCTTCATGGATATCCGCAAGCGCGTCTACAAGTTCCCCAAACTAGGCGCGAAGGCGACCATGGTGGCCATTCCCACCACCTCCGGCACCGGTTCGGAAGTCACCCCGTTTGCGGTGATCACCGACGAAAAGACCGGCAACAAGTATCCCTTGGCCGACTACGAGCTGACGCCGGACATGGCGATCATTGACACCCAGCTGGTTATGAACATGCCCAAGAAGCTGACGGCAGCCAGCGGCATTGACGTGCTCGTCCACGCGCTTGAGGCCCGTGTCTCGATTCTGGCCAGTGAATATACCAATGCGCTGGCCTGCGAAGCCGCCAGGCTTGTCTTCAAATATCTGCCGGTTGCCTATCAGCAGCCTGACGATGAAAAAGCGCGGGAGAAAATGCACCACGCTTCGACGTTGGCGGGCATGGCCTTTGCCAATGCCTTCCTGGGACTTTGCCACTCAATGGCGCACAAATTGGGCGCGGAGTTCCACATTCCGCACGGCATCGCCAACGCCCTGCTGATCAACCCGGTCATCTTCTACAACGGCACCAGCAAACCGACGCGGCAGGGAACCTTCTCGCAATATCATTGCCCGGAAGCCAAGGAACGCTACGCCATGCTTGCGGATTTTCTGCAGATAACCACCCCCGACATGACGCCCGAGGCCAAGGCCGCAGCCATCATTAACGAGATTGAAAAACTGAAGAAAATCCTGGAAATTCCGGCCAGTATCAAAGAATACGGCATTCCGGAAAAGGAGTTTTTGGCCAAAGTTGACATGCTCTCGGAAAAAGCCTTTGATGATCAGTGCACTGGCGCCAATCCACGCTATCCCCTGATCAGCGAAATCAAGGAGCTTTATCTGAAAGCGTACTACGGGAAATAAACATCAAGCGGAACGGCGGCTGCACCGACAAAAATCCTGGCGCTGCCGCCTGCCACTGGAGAGCGCAATGACGCAAAAGCTGAAAATCATGATCTGCATGGGAAGTTCCTGTTTTGCCCGCGGTAACGAAGACAATCTACGACTGATTGAGGACTACATTCAGGAGCATCAGCTCAGCGACCGCATCGAGCTGTCCGGGCGATGCTGCGCCAAACAGTGCGCGGCAGGACCCAATATCAGCATTGACGGAGTCGTCTACACCGGCGTCAACGAAGAACAGCTGCTGAAACTGCTGGCTGAAAAATTTCCGACGTAAAGCAAGAAATCGTGAGCCGGCAGCTTGGTCAGCTCAGCCACCATTCCGGCTGCATGTATTCGTACGGCCTTTGCGCAAGTGCAGCGCCTTTAACCCCCTCATGTTTTTTCGTTGTTGAAAAATGAATCACAGCTACCCCATTTACACAGCGGATGCGGAATGCCAGGATTGCTTCAAATGCGTCCGGCACTGCCCGGTAAAAGCAATCAAGGTCGTCTCCGGGCACGCTTCAGTCATACCGGAATTGTGCGTTGCTTGCGGCAAATGCGTGGAGGTCTGCCCGGTCAAGGCCAAGAAAATCCGCAATGATCTGGCTGTCGTGTTGGATTTGTTACAGGGGCCCGATCCGGTCTATGTGTCCCTGGCGCCCTCCTGGGGCAGCGAATTCAAGGGCTTGCCGGCGCCCAAGCTGATCGCCGCCTTGCGGAAACTCGGCTTTGCTGGCGTCAGTGAGACGGCTCTGGGCGCACAAATCGTCTCCGATAATCTCGCCGAAGATTTGCACAAAATGGAGCGCGGCATGATGATCTCCTCTGCCTGCCCGGTGGTTGTTGATTTTGTCCGCCGGTATCTTCCTGAATTTGTTCCTTCGATCACTCCGGTGCTTTCTCCTGCCTTGAGTCATGCGCGCATGCTGCGTGAGGTTTTCGGCGAAAACGCCAAGGTCGTTTTCATCGGTCCCTGCATCGCCAAGAAAAATGAAGCGGATCGCCGGCCGGAGCTGATTTCAGCGGCCATCCTGTTTCCGATGCTCCGGCAGTGGCTTAAGGAATTGAAGATTGATCCCTGGCAGTTGGAGCCTACAGCGGAAGACCGCTTTGTTCCGGAGGATTCCAGGGAGGGCGCCATCTATCCGATTGAGGGCGGCATGAATGAAACGTTGCGGGCGCATCCCGGCTGTGAGCATGTCCACTACACCGTCGTTTCTGGTCTTGACGCGTTGCGTCAAGCGCTCCAGGGACTCCACCCCGAAGATATCCGCGAACCGGTTTTTCTGGAAGCGCTTTCCTGCATTGGCGGCTGCGTGCATGGCCCCGGCACCGAACATTGTTCACCCGGACTACTTGAGCGCTTGCGCATCATCCGCAATACCGATTTTCAGAGGGAACTGCCACAGCGTAATGTTGCGGAGATCGCCGAGAAATACAACGCCGTGGCGGTTCAGACGCCTGACGTTTCCATGCGCGACATCAAGCAGGCCTTGCTTTTGGTTGGCAAGTCAGCGCCGGAGGATGAGCTCAACTGCGGTGGCTGCGGATACGACACCTGCCAGAATTTTGCCAAGGCGCTGTTGGCCGGCAAGGCAGAACCCAGCATGTGCGTGTCCTATCTGCGCAACCTGGCCCAGAAAAAATCCAACGCCATCCTGCGCTGCATCCCGGCAGCCGTGGTCATCGTCAACAGCAACTTGCAGCTGATTGAATGCAACCGCCGCTTCGCCGAACTTTGCGGCGAAGGCGCCTTGGAAATCTATGAGCTCTCGCCCGGCATGCCCAATGCCTACCTTGAGCGCCTGCTCCCCTTTGCCGATCTCTTCAAAGAAGTCCTCAGCAGCGGCAAGGAAATTTCCCGAAGTGCCCTGAAGCTCGATAAAAAACTGCTCAACATCATCATCTTCAACATTGAACCCGGCCAGGTGGTCGGCGCCATCCTTTTCGATGTCACGCAAAGCGAATTCACCCGCGAACAAATTGCCGATCAGGCCCGCAAAGTCATTGAGAAGAATCTGGCGACCGTGCAGGATATTGCCTGCAAACTCGGAGAGCACATGGCCGAAACCGAAATCCTCCTGCGCTCCATTGCGGAAAACTACGCCGATAAATAGCTCCCAGCAAGACCCAAGTCATTATGAACACAAACAGCGAACATCCTCTTTTTCTTGATTTGGCTTATAGCCAGTGCAACAAGCACGGTGAAAGCATCTGTGGGGATGCCTTCCGTTTTGAAAAGAGCGACAGCGACGGGCGGGTGGTGGCGGTTCTTTCCGATGGTTTGGGCAGCGGGGTCAAGGCCAACATCCTTGCGTCAATGACAGCCACGATGGCGTCGAAGTTTGCTGCCGTGCCCAACTACAGCATTCTGCATGCTGCGGAAATCATGATGAGTGCCCTGCCTATCTGCCAGGTGCGCAAAATCAGCTACGCCACGTTCACCATTCTGAATGCCTGGCCGGACTTTTCGATCCGCATCGTCGAAATGGGCAACCCACCGTTTCTCCTGTTTCGGCAGGGCGAACCAATCAAAATTCCCTTCGAACGGCTTGAATCCGAACAATGGAACGACCGTAAAATGAAGATTTACCATTTTACGGCGCAGAATGAAGACCGCATCATCTTCTTCTCCGATGGCATCAGCCAGGCCGCCATGGGAACACCCGAATGGCCGCTGGGTTGGCGCGAATCCGGCTGCGCCGCATTCGTCAACGAAATCCTCGGCAAAACTCCGTCCATCTCCTCGCATGAACTTTGCAACGCCATCACCAAGGAAGCTCGTCGCAAAGAGCCGCGGCGCATCAATAAAGATGACATGACCTGCGCCTCCCTCTACTTCCGCCACCCGCGAAAAATGCTCATCTTCACTGGGCCGCCCTATGACCGCAAGCATGACGCCGAGTGCGCCAGGATCATTGATACTTTCGACGGCGAAAAAGCAGTCTGCGGCGGCACCTCGGCGGAAATTATCGCCCGGGAGTTGAACCGAGAATTGAAAATGGACTTGGGCAGTATCTCCTCAGAAATGCCGCCGATGTCCACGATGCAGGGCATTGATTTGGTTACGGAAGGCATTTTCACGCTGACCAAAGCAACGGGGTATCTGGAAAAAGCCGACGCCTTCATGCCTCGCAATCCGGCCGGCCTTTTGGCAGAAATGATGCGTCGCAATGACCTGATTTACTTTCTCGTGGGCACCCGCATCAATGAAGCGCACCAGGATCCAAATCTGCCACAGGAACTGGAATTGCGCCGCAACATCGTGCAGCGCATCGCCGGCATCCTGAAAAACCAATTGCTGAAGAAAGTTGACATCAAGTACGTCTGAAGGCTATGCAAGGATTTCTTTTTTGCAATGCCATTTCTGTTACCCAAAGACATCATGGAGGAAAGACATGCAGGAAAGTGTTGAAAAAACAAAGGCGATGGTGCAGCACCTGGCTGCCGTCAACGCCATTCTGGAAAAAAACGGCTATGATCCCGGGAAGCTGATTCCCATTCTTCAGGAAACGCAGGAGGTGTACAAATACCTGCCGCGGGATGTGATCAGTTACTTGGCCACCTCGCTTGACGTGCCGGTTGCCCATGTCTACGGCGTCGCCACTTTCTATGCGCACTTTTCGCTCGAACCGAAAGGCAAGCATATCATCCGCATCTGCGACGGCACGGCCTGCCATGTCAAGAAATCAACGAGTATCCAGCGACACATCTATCAACGGCTCGGGCTCAATGATGACAAACGCACCACCGATGACCTGCTTTTCACCCTTGAAATGGTCAGCTGCTTGGGCGCCTGCGGACTCGCGCCGGTCGTCGTCATTGATGAGGAAGTCCATGGCCAAGTCACGCCGACCATGATTGACGCTATCCTTGATCAGATTATCGCTGCGGAAAAAAGCGCTAAGGGAGAAGAATAATGATGACCAACATTTCTACTAAAACCCCTGATTTGGAACAGATGGCGGCTCACTATGAGCGCCAGGCCGCACAGTTGAAAAGACGCGTCATCATCTGCGGCGGCACGGGCTGCATCGCCAATGGCGCGATGAAAGTCCGTGATGCCATTTGCGTCGAAATGGAGAAGTCCGGCCAAAAAGCGGTCATTGATCTGCTGGAACATGAAGACCACAGCGGCGAGACCTACTTTTCGAAGAGCGGTTGCCAGGGCTTCTGCCAAGTCGGCCCCATTCTGCGTATCGAACCCGAGGGCATCTTCTACTGCCATGTCAAGCCTGAAGACGCCGCTGAAATCGTCAACGTCACCCTGAAAACCGGTGAAATCATTGACCGCTTGGTCTATGTGGACCCAGTCAGCAAAAAACACTGCCGCCATGAAGATGAAATCGCCTTCTACACTCGCCAGAGTCGCGTCGTTTTGCAAAACTGCCTGATCGAACCGGATAACATCGAAGAGTACATCTACAAAAAAGGCTATCTTGCCGCCCGCAAAGCGCTCACGGAAATGAGTGCGGAACAAGTCTGCCAGACGATTATTGATGCCGGCCTGCGTGGACGCGGCGGCGGCGGCTTCCCCACCGGTGTGAAATGGAAGTTCACGCTTGCCTCAAAAGGAGACAAAAAATACGTCATCTGCAATGGCGATGAAGGCGACCCCGGCGCTTTCATGGATCGTTCGGTCATGGAAGGCAACCCGCATGCCGTGCTTGAAGGCATGCTGATTGCCGGCAAGGCCATTGGCGCGGACGAGGGCGTCGTCTACGTGCGCACTGAATACCCCCTGGCGGTAAAACGCATGAGTGACGCCATCCAAGCCGCCGAAGAGCACGGCCTGCTCGGCGACAATTTGTTCCAGAGCGGCTTCAACTTCCGCATTCGGGTCGTTGAAGGCGCCGGCGCCTTTGTCTGCGGCGAGGAAACCGCGCTGATGGCTTCCATTGAAGGCAAACGCGGCATGCCCAGCCCGAAGCCGCCATTCCCGGCTGAACGCGGACTGTACGGCAAACCCACGGTCATCAACAACGTCGAGACTCTCGCGTCGGTTCCTTACATTATCCGCGAGGGCGTGGCGGTCTACCGTTCTGTCGGCACCGAAAAATCACCGGGCACCAAGACCTTTGCCTTGACCGGCCATGTCGCCAACACCGGCCTGATTGAGGTGCCCTTTGGCGCCACTCTCCGCGAAATTGTCTACAATATCGGCGGCGGTGTCACCGACAATGCCGGCCGGATCACCGGTGAAGACTTCAAGGCTGTCCAGATCGGCGGGCCCTCCGGCGGCTGCCTGACCCCGGAACTGCTTGATCTGCCGCTGGATTTTGACTCCTTGAAAAATGCCGGCGCGATGGTTGGCTCTGGTGGACTGGTGGTGATGAACAAGCAGACCTGCATGGTCAGCATTGCGCGCTTCTTCATGCAGTTCACACAAAATGAATCCTGCGGCAAATGCGTCCCCTGTCGCGAAGGCACCAAGCAGATGTTGGTGCTGTTGGATGACATCATCAACGGGCGCGCTGACGAAAATACCCTCGAACTGCTCGAACAAACCGCTCAAGCCGTTCAGCTGGGCTCTCTCTGCGGACTGGGTAAAACCGCCCCGAATCCCGTTCTGTCAACGCTGCGTAATTTCCGTGAAGAATATGAAGCGCATGTTTACCGGAAGATCTGTCCAACCGGCGAATGCAAGGCCCTGGCCCGCCCTGAAATAGATGCGGCGCTCTGCAAAGGCTGCACGGCTTGCGCCCGTAAATGTCCAGTAAACGCGATTAGCGGAAAAGTCAAGGAAGTGCATGTCATTGATGCCGACAAATGCATCAAATGCGGCGCCTGCAAAGCCGCCTGCCGCTTCAATGCCATTATTGGAATCTAAGATAACCGGAGGGAATAACATCATGACCGAGACAACGATCAAAAAGCTGACCGTCAACGGGCGGGAAGTGAGCTTCAGTAATGAACGCAACCTACTCGAAGTCATCCGCAAAGCCGGCATTGACATACCGACTTTCTGCTACCATTCCGAATTGAGCATCTACGGCGCCTGCCGCCTCTGTTTGGTGGATGTGGCAGGCAAAGGGGTTATGGCGTCCTGCTCGACGCAGCCCGCACCCGGCATGGTCATCCAGACCGACACCAAGGAAATTCGCAATATGCGCAAGATCAACTTGGAGCTGCTGCTGGCCAACCATAACCGAGAATGCCCCACCTGCACACGCAGCGCCAATTGTGCCTTGCAGGCTATCGCCCACCGTCTCGGCGTGGAAACCGTGCGCTTCAAAGCTCCACGCAAAGAGGAACCCATTGACGACAGCTCACCCTCTCTGGTGCGCGACCCCAATAAGTGTGTGCTTTGCGGCGATTGCGTTCGCGTCTGCTCGGAAATTCAGGGTATTGGGGCGATTGATTTTGCCTTCCGTGGTTCGAATGCCAAAATAGCGCCCGCTTTTGACGCCAGTCTGGGCAAAGTCGAATGTGTCAACTGTGGACAATGCGCAGCCGTCTGCCCAACCGGCGCTCTGACTCCCAAGCAGGATAGCGCCAAAGTCTGGGAAGCGCTCTATGACCGCAGTAAGACCGTGGTTGTGCAAGTGGCGCCCGCCGTGCGAGTCGCTCTCGGGGAGTATTTTGGCGCCGAGCCTGGCGAGAATATCGCCGGCAAGCTGGTGGCGGCTCTGAAGCTCATGGGCTTCAAACACGTCTACGATACCAGCTTTACTGCCGATATGACGATTTTTGAAGAAGCCACTGAGCTGCTTGAGCGTATCCAGGGCGGTAAAGAGCTGCCGATGTTCACCAGCTGCTGCCCCGCTTGGGTCAAATACGTGGAAATATACTTTCCGGAGCTGTTGCCGAATGTCTCAAGCTGCCGCTCTCCCCAGGCGATGTTTGGTTCAGTCGCCAAGAAGGTGCTGCCGGCGCAGCTTGGCTGTCGTCGCGAAGACCTGGTGGTCGTCTCCATCATGCCTTGCACCGCCAAGAAGTTCGAGGCGCAGTTGCCGAAATTCAGTGTTGACGGCAAGCCCGAAGTTGATATCGTCATTACTACCAGTGAGGTGCAGCGCATGATCAACTCGCTGGGCATCCAGTTGCAGGAACTCGAACCGGAAGCCTTCGATATGCCCATGGGCTTTGCCACCGGCGGCGGCGTCATCTTCGGCGCCTCTGGCGGCGTCATGGAAGCCGCCCTGCGCTATGTCGCCGAAAAACTCGACGACAAGCCGCTCAAGAAAGTTGATTTCAAGCAGGTTCGCGGCATGGACCACCTCAAGGAAGCCACGCTGCAGATTGCCGGCAAAGAAATCCGGGTTGCCGTCGTGCACGGCTTGGCCAACACCAAAAAGTTGCTGCAAGAGATCAAGGCCGGCAGAGCGCAGTATCATTTTGTTGAGGTGATGGCTTGCCCCGGCGGCTGTATCTCCGGCGGCGGGCAACCCTGGGGCGCCACCGACCGCATCCGGCTGCAGCGACAGCAGGGCCTTTACAGTACCGACAAGGCGCACCAAGTGCAGAAGCCGCAGGATAACTGGCTGGTGCAGCGCTGTTATGAAGAGCATATCGGCGGCAAGCCCGGCTCGCACGAGGCCCATCACCTGTTGCATACTGAATACCAAAATCGCAGCCAGATTTTTGATGCAAAACTGCCAATCATGCGCGGCACCGAAGGCAACCGACTGCCGATCACCGTGACGATTTGCGCCAAGCAGGAAAACTGCCCCGGACAGCTGCTGCTGGGAATGATCAGTGACTACGTCAAAGACAAGCAATACACGCCTTGGATTGACATGGACGCTGCCTTTTCTTCACGCCCGGCCGAAGACGGCACCATTTGCGTTACCGTCGGTGATCAGATTGTCGAACGAACTCGCTTCCACAATGCCATGAACACCCTTGAACAACTGCAAAATCAGGCCGCCTTTAAAAACATCACCGAGGCCATTGACAAGGCTCTCACGCAAATTCGCTAGTAGCGATCCTGACTTCCGGAAGTAAGTGCTTTTTCATCCGGCGCTACTTCCGGCAGTTTTTTATCGCAAAAGACACGAGAAAATCATCTTTCTCGTGCCTTTTGTGGTTTAAACCGTCAGTATTTCAGAATGCCTGGGGCATTGTAGATGCTGTTCAGCACCTGATTTATGCTGATAAAGACAATTTCCCACAAGGCAGCTTTTCAGCAAGAATATTCAGAAAGAACCAAGGTAAGCAGTCACTCGTTGATATTGTGGACCAAGATAGCAAATGGACAACATTGCGCCGTAGGCGCTCAACCATGCTTAACCCCAGCCTTCAGGCTGGGGTGGCGAGCTCCCCATGAGGTAGTGCCTTGTAAAGGCACGACAGCAGAAAAAAGCCACCGGCACGGCCAATATCAATGGGTGACCGCTTACGAACCAAGGCCATGGTGGATATCTTTTATGCTCGGGAAAGCTGATTATTTCTGCCGAAGACTGGGGCGTTTTTGCTTAGCCTGCCGCACTGTGACGCATCGCCCGCCGTGCCTACTCAATCTTCTGATAGATGCCGGCCTTGTCATTCTTCATTTTCACGGTCAACATGGCCAAACCGCCAGCGATCACTTCGCGCTGCACGATGACCCCAGGCGCTACCTTCAGACTCGTATTGGAAAAATTCCAGATGTATTTAATACCGACGGCCACTGCCTGCTCAGCAACTTCCTGAGCATGTACCGACGGCACGCAGATGATTGCCATATCCGGCGGTGAATAACTCAGGCGTTGCCTGATCGTTGCGATATCATAGACCTCACGGCCACGAATCACCTGACCGATCTTCTCCGGGTCACTGTCAAAAACCGACTCAATATGCAAGCCATAGACTGGGAATTCATCATAGCCTAAAATTGCGGAACCAAGTGCTCCCACTCCCAGCAATGTCGCCGTGATGCGCCCGCTCCAGCCCAGATAGTCCTTGATATAAGTAATCAACTCATTGACTTCGTAACCAATCCGGCGGCGGCCCGTTATCCCGGTCAAGGCAATATCCTTGCGAACCACAATCAATTCAATGCCCATGCACTCGGCAAGTTCTGTCGTCGAAACATGACTCCTGCCCTCCATGCGCATCCGCAACAACTCATGCAAGTATGAGGGCATGCGGCGGATCGTCGGTGAGTTCTGTACTTTTACACGACCCATGAATCAACTCCCACACGATTTTAAGCAGATATCTCTTACCGTTAATATAACGGAATACATCCTCAAAAAAATCGCAAGCAGTAAACAAAAAATACCTCGAAAGTAAACGAAAGCAAACGGGCTGACTGATCCGTCGGAGAAAGCAAGGCCATCAGTCACTCTTTGTTAAGGCGGTCGGGGGGACAGGCGTGCTGGACGCCGTTTGCTTGGGGCATGTCACGCTGCGGATTACAAGCCCGCAGTACGGCCGGGAAACGGGCTTAAATCAAATTCGAGATTCAGGATGGCAATGACGAGCAGTCCTATTTCACTTTGGCCCTAAGGCAAATCACGGAGGCAGGCGGAATGCTCAGCTTATCGGCAAGGCCTTCGCGCTCTGTCGGGCAGACACAATCAGGCATGGCGAAGGTATTGCAAGCACGGACATTGCTGTGGCTAAGCGTGCTGATTTCGGCATCACGGCCAAGCTGGAAGCCCACGGGCTCAAGGGTGATATCAGCGCTTTCGGTCAGGCTCAGATTGGCAATGGTGAGCGTGAGGAAGTCGTTGCGGATGGAGGCCGAATGGGACAGACTGGTCAGCGTCGCCGGTTGGCGCGGGTCGCCGACAGTGGCATCGCCATTGGCGTCTTCGAGAGCGCAGCGAATGGCGCTGCCGCCTTGATGATCCTTGAACATATCGAAGACGTGATAGGTCGGCGTGGTGATGCAGTCTTCCCCGCCGACAAGGAAGAGACAGTGGAGATTATTGGCCAGCTGGGCGATATTGGCCATGCGAACCTTGTCGCAATGGTTATTGAAGATATTGAGGGTCAGTGCCGCCACCAGGGCATCGCGCATGGTGCTTTGCTGCTCGAAGAGATTGCGGCCCTGGCTGGGGCCGGACCCTCCGGGGTGCCAACAGCCCCATTCATCCACAACCAGGCGAGCGAACTGCTGCATGCCGAAACCCGATATCAGTTGCCAATTGCGTTCAATGATCGCTTCGATGCCGGCAGCTTTGACCAGCATCTGGTAGTACTCCTGGTCGGTGAATTCAGTGGCGTGGCCACAGGCGGAGCAGTAATAATGCACGGAATAGCCATGCATGTGGTGTTCGGATGATTCGAAGTGCTGGAGGAATCTCTCCGTCCAGCGCCAGTCACCGCCGTTGGGGCCACAGCCGATGAGCTCAAGCCCCTTGGCGCTGTTGGCCATGATGGCTGAGTATTTGCGGAATTCATGGGCATACACCTCAGGCGTCATATTGCCGCCACCACCCCAGCATTCATTGCCCACACCCCAGAAATGTACTCGGAATGGCTCGGCCGAGC